>PTLN01000129.1 GCA_002938125.1 Alphaproteobacteria bacterium MarineAlpha2_Bin1 | reverse complement strand
TATAATTGCAAACGGTGCATTTCTACTTTCTCCTATTTTAGAAAAACCACTTGGTAGTTTTTGTATTTTGTCACCATGACTCATCCAAACATTATAAGAATTTCCTATGACCCAAAAATTTTCTAATAAATTACAATTTTTTTTTATATTTACAGGAGCTCTACCAAATTCTCTACTTGATGAATTATCTACTTTACCTCCTAAAACTTTACACATTAATTGTTGGCCATAACATATACCCAAAATAGGTATGCCTAAATTAAATATTTCCTTTGATATGGAAGGTGACTCTTCGTCAAGAACTGAAGATGGGCCTCCGGATAAAATAATCCCAGAAACTGAGAGTTTTTTTATTTTATCAATAGAATGGTTAAAAGGTGATATCTCACAATATACGTTACACTCTCGGACTCGTCTAGCGATGAGCTGAGTATATTGAGATCCAAAGTCTAAAATAAGTATCAAAATATTATAATCTCTTTATAAATTAAAAAAAATTAAATATCACCATCAACCCATAAATAATCTTCATGAATTAAAGATTTATAGGTTTTCAAATTCTTCTGTTTATTTATACTCGAAGTAGTAGAACCAATCCATTTTCTTACTTCACCCGTTTTATAACAAAATTCACTATTATGATATGGACATAAAATTGAATTTAAAGCAGTCAA
This sequence comes from Alphaproteobacteria bacterium MarineAlpha2_Bin1, assembly GCA_002938125.1. Classification (GTDB taxonomy): domain Bacteria; phylum Pseudomonadota; class Alphaproteobacteria; order SHVP01; family SHVP01. The sequence continues at coordinate 4,227 of PTLN01000129.1, read as the reverse complement.
TTGCCCTACGTCTAAAGGAAGATTCATATGAGGGCAGTTATTTTCAATAACAAAAAAACTCCCATCTCTTATAATAAGCAATTCTTTGCTTTCATTGATTTTAAATTTTACTTTTTCTTTTTGATTGATTTCTGAAATCGGTATCGTTTTAATCCAATTCTTACCCTTTATTATTCTTTTACTAATAAAATTGTATTTTTTTAAAGATCCTTTCTTAATTTTATTTACTTCATATAATGAAAAAAGTTTTGAAGAACCTCTGAGTTTGAGTCTTAGATAATTATTTATTTCAACAGATGTTTTTATTTGTTCATAAGCTGCTTCAGATACAAGTAACCTAGTGTCAGCATCTTTATTAATTTGCTCAATTCTACTTGCTATATTTACCGTATCACCTATTACAGTAATTTTTTTATCTTTTTCTTCGCCAACACTTCCAACAATCACCTCTCCATAATGAATGCCTATTCTTAAATCAAAATCTTGCTTATATGACATAAATAAATATTTCTTGAATTCATCCATTGCCTCAATCATGAGAATAGCAGCATTTACAGATCTTAAAACCTGTTGGCTATTCTCTTCCATTCCAAAAACCGCAAGAATTGCATCACCTATATAATTATTGATTTCACCACCATTTTTAATAATAATTTCTCTCATAATTGAAAAATATTTATTTAATATAAAGATTACATCATACGCCGACAAAGACTCAGAAAAGTTTGTAAAGCCTTTAATATCACAAAACATGACCGTTAAATTTTTAATGTTACCAACTGAGGTTATTTTATTCGATAAAGTTTGATTATTTGATTTTAAATCCCTTTTATCAAGTATTAGTCTTTTTAATCTAACATCTCCTAATATACTTGTTTGACACGCAAGTCTAATATCATCAGGGAATGACAATTTTTTAGATATTTTTTTTTCTATTTCATTTGGATTAGAACAATTTTTAATTCCTGAAATAATTTGAACTCTGCATGTTGAACACTTTCCATTACCTCCACACGCGCTTGAATGAGTAATATTATTTCTTAGAGATGCTGTAAGAATTGACTCATCTTGGCTAATTTCAATTTCTTTATTATCTGGCTCAATTAATAGCTTAAATAACTTTTGCTCGTGTGAACCATCGCAAAATGGAGGTGATTTAGTTTTTTTACATACACAGAAAAAGATATCTTCCGTTTTAGAAGAAAAATATTCTAAGGGTTGAAATAAAGTTGTCTTATGACTTCCATCACAAAAAGGTTGATTTAAACTTTTACCGCAAGAGCACCAAAAATAATTCTCACCTTTTTTTACTGAAACTTTAATTGGATAAGACATAAATCACCCTTTTGAAAAAGGATAGTTTGGTGATTCTTGGGTAATATCAATATCATGCACATGGCTTTCTTTGAGCCCAGAGCTTGTAATCTTGCAAAATGAAGTATTAGTTTTTAGATCGAGTAAATTTTTAGATCCGGTATAACCCATTGCTGCCTTTAAACCTCCAATTAATTGGGTAACTACTGTACTTACTGAACCTTTATATGGAACTCTACCTTCAATACCCTCAGGTATTAATTTATGAGTTTCACTAACATCCTCCTGAAAATATCTATCTGCAGAACCTTTTGCCATTGCAGATAAGGATCCCATTCCTCTATATGACTTATAAGCCCTTCCTTGATAATAAAATATTTCACCCGGAGACTCGTCAGTACCGCTGAAAAGTGATCCAATCATTACGGAGTCGGCACCTGCAACAAGTGCTTTAGCAACATCACCTGAGGTTTTTATACCGCCATCAGCAATAACAGGAATACCTTCACGTCTGCAAACATTAGCAACATCCATAATCGCAGTCAATTGAGGCACTCCAACACCTGCAACAATTCTAGTTGTACATATGGAGCCTGGACCTATTCCAACTTTAACACCATCGGCACCAACTTTTATCAAATCAATAGCTGCTTCTGCAGTTGCGACATTGCCAGCAATAATTTGGGTAGAATTTGATATTTGTTTTAATTCTTTGACGGTATCTATAACTCTAGAAGAGTGACCATGCGCTGTGTCAACCACTAATACATCAACATCTGAATCAATTAATGCTTTACTTCTTTCCATACCATGACTACCTACAGTTGTAGCAGCCGCAACTATAAGTCTACCTTTTTCATCTTTACTGGCACTCGGAAAAGTTTGTGACTTAAGTATATCTTTTACAGTAATCAAACCAATACATTTATTTTCATTATCCGTAATAATTAATTTTTCAATTCTGTTTTTATGTAAAAGTTTTTTTGCTTCCTCAATACTTACTCCATCTTTAGCAGATATAAGAGGTTGTTTTGTCATTAGTTGATTTACTGGTTGATTTTTATCTGTAGCAAATCTAACGTCTCTATTTGTTATTATTCCGACAAGAGTTTTATCTTTATTACTTATAACAGGTATACCAGATATATTATAATTTTTCATAATATCTAATGCATCAGATAAAATTGTATTATCATTAATTGTTACTGGATTTATTACCATTCCTGACTCAAATCTTTTAACTTTTTTTACATCTTCACACTGTGTAGATATATCCATATTTCTATGTATTACTCCAATTCCTCCTAGTTGAGCCATTGCTATAGCCATTTTAGATTCTGTCACAGTATCCATTGCAGATGAAAGAAGAGGTGTATTTAAATTAATATTTTTTGTTAAATAAGAATTAACATTGGTATCTTTGGGCAGAATATTTGATTTTGCAGGGACTAGAGTAACATCATCAAATGTTAATGCTTCACGAATTTCCATTTAAACTCCCAAAAAAAAAGTCGCACGGAAGCGACTTGTAGAATATCTTTTATAGACTGAATTGAAAGTTCTTAAATATATATTAAAACATATTTCCATGAAATCTTTTATACTATCATAATAGTTTAATCAAGAGATATTTCAAAAAAATCAAACAAAATTACAGCATAACGTCGCCACCATTTGGACTAATACATTGACCATGAAAATGAGAATTTTCATCTAATGCCAAAAAAATATATGATGGAACAATATCTTTAACTTCAGCAAGTTTTTTTTTTGGTATGGATAAAATTACCTCTTCAAGTAACTTTTCAGGTACCCCTTTTAAAATATTTGTATATGTTCCTCCAGGGGCAACACAGTTTACATTAATATTTTTATCACCAACCTCTCTCGCAAGGCTTCTCGTAAAAGAAATTATTGCACCTTTAGATGCTGTATATAAAGTTAAACCTGGCCATCCAGAAAAAGCATGCTGAGATGCAGTATTAATTATTTTTCCATAATTATTTTTATACATATGGTGAAGAACTTTTTTGGTTACAAGAAAAACACTTTTGACATTAGTATTAAATATTCTATCAAAATCCTCTTCTTCATATTCTTCCAATTGTTTTCCAGGAGCTATACCTGCATTATTTACTAAAATATCAATGGCATTATATTTATTAATAATTTGATCAATTAGTTTTGTAACTTCTTTTTCTTTAGAAACATTTGCACAGATACATATTGCTTCCCCTCCAAATGAATTAATATCATATAAAAGCTTAAAAGCATTCTTCTCTTCAGTATTATCAGGGTAGTTAATCACTACTTTTGCACCTTTTAGAGCAAACTCTCTTGCCACAGCTCTACCAATACCCTGAGATGAACCTGTAATTAGTGCAATCTTATTATTAAAAATTTGTTTCTCTTGCATATTATTTTTTTTCTCTGAAATTTGTGGCAATCACATACATTTCAGAAGATTCCTTTCTACTTGATTTAGGTTTAGCATGTTTTACATTTATAAAAGAATTTTTAAGTTTGATTAATAATTCATTCTCTGTTCCACCTTGCAAAACTTTTGAAATAAATGTTCCACCCTTATTTAAAAAATTGTTTGCAATATCATAACTAGCCTCACATAGAGACATAGTTCTTAAATGGTCAGTTTTAGAATGACCAGTACTAGAAGAAGCCATATCACTTTCAATTATATCCACTTTTTGTTTAAGGAATTTGCCTAATTTTTCTAGAACCATCTCATCAAGTACATCAATTTTATTAAAAAAAGTACCTTCAATAACTTCCATTTGCACTTTATCAATACACCATACATTATTTTTTCCTAAAATATTTACATTTACTTGTGTCCATGCACCGGGAGCAGAACCGAGTTCTAATACTTTTAAATTTGGCTTTAAAAAATTAAAT
>PTLN01000128.1 GCA_002938125.1 Alphaproteobacteria bacterium MarineAlpha2_Bin1 | reverse complement strand
CTTTTTCAGAAAAAAATTTACCATTTTCATATGTAACGATACCAGCAGCTTCTTGACCTCTATGTTGCAAAGCATGTAAGCCCAAGGCAGTATGTGCAGATGCATGATTATGATTAAAGATTGCAAACACCCCACATTCTTCGTTAAATTTATCTTTTTTAAATATCATAATATTAGACTTGTTTTTTAACTTTCTTCAATTAAATTATTAGGGACTAAGATTAAAAGATACTCACTTACAGAAGTGACATATGGGAGTGAAATAGATTTTTTAATCCAATCAGGTTGCTCATCTAGTGGAATTATTTGAACAGAAAATAATTGTAAGAAAGATATGAGAAATACTCCTCTAAGAATTCCATAAATAAATCCTAGGCATCTATCATAAATACTTAAACTTTTCCCTCTTATAAGGTTTGCAATACTATGTGTTACCAAAGATATAAGTAATAGTGAAATTAAAAATATTACTATACCAGTTACAACATCTGCTGCTATTGATATTGGAATAATTTCTCTAACAAAAGGTTGAAGTGGCTTAAAAAAACTTAATGTTGAAACTGTAGCACCAACCCAACTTGCTATAGCAAGAATTTCAGTTAAAAAACCCCTAAAAAAAGCTAATCCACCAGAAACAAGTAATATTACAATTAAGCACAAATCTGCAATAGTAATTGTTAATTTAAAAATTTCAAATATCATTTAAGCATTCCTGGTAAAATTAAAAACCTCAATTAATTGGGAAACTTTATTTATTTTATTTACCGCTATATTGTTTTTATTTTCAAAATTGGAAGGCGGCATGTATGCATTTTTAAATCCTTGTTTTTTTCCTTCATTTAATCTTTTTATCATTTGTTTTATTGGTCTTACTTCTCCTGATAAACCCAATTCACCGAAAATCAAAGATTTATTTGGAAGAGGTTTTGCGAAATATGATGATAGTATAGCAGATGCAACTGCTAAATCTGCTGCTGTTTCTTTAATTTTGAGACCTCCAACTACATTTAAATAAACATCTTTATTCCCCAAGCTTATGCCACATGATTTTTCAAGTATAGCAAGAATCATGGAAAGCCTATTATTATCCCAACCTATGACTGACCTTCTTGGGTTACTGTGACTAGTTGATGCAACTAATGCTTGAATTTCCAGTAAAATTGGCCTGGTTCCTTCAATACCTGCATAAATAGCGTTACCATTAATTTGGGTACCGTGATTTGGTAGAAAAATTTGAGATGCATTAATAACTTCATGTAGTCCCAAAGAAGTCATTTCGAAAATACCAATTTCATCAGTAGGGCCAAATCGATTTTTAATACTTCTTAGAACTCTATAGTCATTAGAGTTTTCTCCTTCAAAGTAAAGAACCGTGTCAACCATATGCTCAAGGACTCTTGGACCAGCAATCTGCCCGTCTTTTGTTACATGGCTTACAAGAATTAAATTAATATCTAAATTTTTAGTTATTTTAATAAGCTCTTGTGCGGAGGATCGAACCTGTGAAATTGTTCCTGGTGCTGACTCTAGAGTATTAAGAAACATGGTTTGAATAGAATCTATTGCTAAAATATCAATATTATTATTTTTTTTAACAGTCTTTATTATACTCCCTACATCTGTTGATGAAAATAAACTTATTGTTTTTTCAGAAACGCCTATTCTATCACTTCTTATTTTTATTTGTTGAACAGACTCCTCTCCAGACACATATATACACTTATACTTATCATCCACAATTTTTGCTAGTACTTGTAGGAGAAGTGTGGATTTTCCTATGCCAGGATCTCCTCCTAAAAGAATAACAGAACCTGGAACCAAACCTCCACCACAAACCTGATCAAATTCTCTAATATTTGTCAAAATTCTTTTTTTAGTACTTTTTGTTTGTTTGAGACTATTTAGTTCTATAACCTTAGAATTTTTATCATTAAGAGAAGAAAAATTGTTATTTTCCTCATAAAGTGTATTCCAGCTTTCACAATTATCACATTTTCCTACCCATTTTGAATGAATACTTCCGCATAGATTACATGTATATTGAATAGTTTTATTTTTTTTCATTATAAATAAATTTATCTTATTTTAATTTCTATTGGTCCCTTAGTTTTTCCATATATAAATTGCTTTACATATTTATTATCTGTTTGTTCCAGGTCACTGGATAGACCAGTCCAAATTATTTTTCCTTCATGAAGCATTGAAATTTTATCAGCTATTTTTTTTGCACTCTCAATATCATGTGTAATTGATAAAGCTGTAGCCCCTATTTTTTTTACTATATTATTTATTAAATCGTTTATTACATTTGCCATTATAGGGTCAAGACCAGTTGTTGGTTCATCAAAAAAAATTATTTCTGGATCAGTCGCTACAGCTCTAGCAAGAGCAACTCTTTTTTGCATACCTCCGGATAATTCAGAAGGGTATGAATTTGCTATTTCTGGTTTTAGTCCTACCTGAATTAATTTATCTATTGCTATGTCTTTAGCTAAATTTTGTTTCATTCTTTTTCCTTTAATTAAGCCAAAAGAAATATTTTGCCAGACATTTAAACTATCAAAAAGAGCGGAGCCTTGAAAAAGCATACCAATTTTCTTTAATATTTCTTGTTTTTCATTAAGAGAAATTTTATCTAGATCTCTATCAAAAATAGTTATATTACCTGAATCAATTTTTAATAAACCAAGTAAGCATTTTAATGTTACTGATTTACCTGTACCAGATCCACCAATTATAACCATGGATTCGCCTTTATTGATCTGTAAATCTAAGTTGTTTAAAATTATTTTTTGCCCAAAAGATTTTGTTACATTAGATAATTTAATAATTGGATTTTTCATACTATGCACCAAAAAAAATTCTTGTAATTATTAGGTTGGCAGATAGAATCAGTATAGAGCCACTTACTACAGCATTTGTTGCTGCTGAACCAACACCTTGTGCTCCTCCTTTACTATAAAAGCCATTATAGCAACCCATTAATGTAACAATAAATCCAAAGAAAGCTGCTTTCACTAACCCAGAAATTACGTCTATAGATTGGAGAAAATCAGTAGTATTTTTTATATATGTTGCTTTATTTAGTTCTAGTAGGTTTGTGCTAATAAAAAACCCACCACTAATTCCTATTATATCTCCAATTAAGACCAAAACAGGTAGCATGGTTATTCCTGCAATTAATCTTGGTGCCATCAAGTATCTAAATGGATCAGTAGATAGAGTGTATAATGCATCAATTTGCTCAGTTACTCGCATAGTTCCTATTTCAGCAGCCATTGCAGCTCCAACTCTTCCTGCAACCATTAAACCACCTAAAACAGGAGCTAATTCTCTAACCATACCTATTGCCACTACAAATGCTACCGTACTTTCAGCATTAAATCTTGATGCGCCTTCATAGATCTGAAGAGCTAAAGCCATTCCTGTAAATAATGTAGTAAGACCAACAACAGGTAAAGATAAGTAGCCAACGTTAAACATTTGCAGCAAAATATTTTTTATATATATTGGTGGAAGAAAAATCTTTAATACTGATGAGTATGTAAAAAATGCCAGCCTTCCAACAACAACGAATAGACTTATGATAAATTGGCCTATTAAAGAGAGAAGTTTAAATAAATTACTCATGATTCTAAATACTATTTTTTAAAATTATATTTTCGTTTATATCTATTTCCTAAATTTGTAAGCAATTCATAACTTATTGTATTTCCGCTTGCAGCAATATCGTCTAGATTATAACTCGGTCCAAAAAGTATTACCTCAGTTCCAATTTCTGCTTCTACATCAGTAATATTAATAACAGTTAAATCCATAGATATTCTTCCAATTATATCTACTTTTTTATTATTTATATAAGCAAACCCTGAATTACTCAAACTTCTTAGGTATCCATCAGCATATCCTACTGGTATTGTTGCAATCATTGTATTTTTTTTTGCTCTAAATGTTGATCCATAACCAACAGTTTCTGGTTCCTTTATCTCATTAATACTAATTATATGGGTTTTAAGGCAAATAGAATTGCTTAGTTTTGTATTATAGTTTTGAAATTGACTACCTATATATATAATTATCCCGGTTCTAACCATATCATAATGAAATTTAGAGTCTGAGAGAGTTGCGGCAGAATTTGCTAGACTTTTTTTACTTTCGGGAAAAAATCTTGCTGTCTTATCAAAATATTCTTTTTGATAATCATTTAATGGGTTATCAACTTCTTCCGCGTTAGATAAATGACTCATTATTAATGAAATATGAAATTTATCTAATAAACGTTTGTTTGTTTTTATTTTTTCTATCTCATTTTTACTTAATCCAAGCCTATTCATTCCACTATCAATATGGATTGCAATTTTTGACTTATAATTTGCCGATAATATATACTCTTCCCATCTATTTAATTGATAAAAAGAGTTTATTACAGGTCGAAGATTAAAATTTTTATATTCTTTGAGTTTTTTTTCAGATGGTCCGTGCAGTATATAGATAATAGCCCTATTATTTTCTTTTTCTTTTCTAAGAATTGTTCTTAATTTTACTCCCTCAATCATATTTGCTACAAAAAAAACTCTACAGCCTGAGTTAAACAATGTTTTGGCAATCTTATTAATTCCTAAACCGTAAGCATTTGCTTTAACGACTGCAGCACAGCAAACTTTTTTTTTTAGAATTTTTTTTATGTTGAAATAGTTATTTGATATTATATCTAAATCTATTTCTAAGGTTCCATTATAATTATATTGATTTGGCATATTAATATATCTCTGGAGTTCTTTCTTTCGAGGCTAAGTCAGCAAACTTTGTTACCTCTCCATTAAATAAAAGTGTAATTGTTCCAGTTGGTCCGTGTCTATACTTACCAATAATTACTTCTGTAATACCTTGAATATCTTCCATTCTTTTCTCCCACTCAACTA
>PTLN01000127.1 GCA_002938125.1 Alphaproteobacteria bacterium MarineAlpha2_Bin1 | reverse complement strand
GAATTTCAGACTAAATGGAAAAATTTAGGGGCAGAAAAAGGTGTTGAAGTTAGAATGGGTATTACTTCAGGATATTGTACTGTTGGCAACTTTGGATCAGAAATGCGTTTAGACTATACAGTTTTAGGTAGTCCCGTTAATTTAGCTTCAAGACTACAAGCAATTGCTAAGCCAAACTCTATATACTTATCGGAATCAACCTATAATCTTGTAAGGGATTTTTTTGATTTTAAAGAGGTTGATGAGATTACCCCTAAAGGTTTTGTGCGGCCAATAAAAGTTTATCAATTAATTAATAATCTTTTTTTAGAAAATAGAAAATTAAATGATATTAAAGAATATGGAAAATATATTAGAATTAATATAGATGACATTGAAAACATAGGTGATGTTATAACAGAAATAGATCAGATTAGAAATCAATTGGAAGATATAAAAAATAAATAAACAAAGATTTAATTGAAATTATTCACCTTTCCATTTAGGTTTCCTTTTTTCAAGAAATGCTGAAATGCCCTCAGATTTATCATATGTATGATATAAACTTAAGTTAGCTGCTCTTTCGTAATTCAGTCCTGCAGTGAGAGAAGTTTCAAAAGATTGTAAAATTACTTTTTTTGCTATTTTTATTGTTAATGGTGGCATAGATGCAATCTTTTTCGCTATTTCAAGAGACCTTTCAAGTGTTTTATCGTCTTTAGTAATCTCAGCAACTAAACCATTTCTTAATGCTTCTTGAGCATCAATAAACTCTGCAGCAAGTATAACTTTCATAGCTATAGATTTTCCAACTGACCTAATTAGTCTTTGAGTTCCTCCCAAACCTGGAAACAATCCAAGTCTTACTTCAGGTAGGCCAAATTTAGCACTTTCACCTGCAATTATTATGTCAGATAACATAGCTAGTTCACAACCACCACCTAGAGCATATCCGTTAACAGATGCAATTACTGGTTTAGTAAATTTCTCAATATAGTCCCAGTCAGAGAATCTAATTTCAGCAGCTCCACCATGAGTTGGTCTTGTTTTTAATTGATTTATATCTGATCCAGCTGCGTAAACTTCTGATCCCCCTGTAGTAATTATACATTTAATTTCCTTATTCTTCTCAGCTAATTCAAAAGTTTCTTTTAGAGAGCTTAAGAGAGAGTTAGAAAATGCATTCTTGACTTTGGGCCTATTTAAAGTTACAACCAAAACGCCCTTAACGTCATGATTTATTAATATTTCTTTATCGTTACTCATTATTTTTTTCTATTTCCCTTGTTTGATTTACTTTACTTAAGAAATATAAAGTATTTTAATAACTTTTGACAAATTACTATAAATTAATGATATTAACATTTTCTGAGTTCTTTTTAATAAATTCAAGTCTTTTTTCTGGTTTTTTTCCCATTATTTGATCAACAAAATTTCCTGTCTTTATATAATTTTTACTTGGAATTATAATTTTTTTCAATTTTCTTGTAGATGGACTCATAGTTGTTTCTTTTAATTGTTTCGGCATCATTTCACCTAAACCTTTAAATCTATTAATTTCATATTTTCTTTTTGATTTAAATTTACTTAAAATTTCATTTTTTTGATGTTCATCCATTGCATAATATATATTTTCACCCATTACAATTCTGTATAACGGTGGACAAGCTATAAAAAGGTGGTTATTTTCAATTAATTTAGGCATCAAACTAAAGAAGCAAGTCATCAATAAGGCTGATATGTGATCTCCATCAACATCTGCATCAGTCATTATAATAATTTTTTCATATCTTAATTTATCTTCACGATACTTATCTTTTACTCCACAACCAAGTGCTTGCAATATATTTAACACTTCTTGATTTTCAAAGGACTTAGTTATACCTGCACTTGCTATATTAAGTATTTTTCCTTTTAAAGGAAGTACAGCTTGATTAACCCTATCTCTTGCTTGTTTTGCTGAACCTCCTGCTGAGTCACCCTCCACTAAGAATAATTCAGTGTTTTTTGAAGTAGAGCTGCTGCAATCTGCAAGTTTACCGGGTAGTCTTAATTTTCTTTTTAAATCTTTACGAGAAATATTTTTTTCATTTTTTTCTCTTATTCTCTCTTCAGCATTTCTCAAAAAAAATTCAATTAATTGGTTAGCACTATTTGTACTTCCTGTGAGCCAATGATCAAAATGATCTTTTAATGTTGACTCTAATAATCTATCACTATCTTGTGAAACAAGTTTTTCTTTTGTTTGGCCTTGAAATTGTGGGTTTTTTAAGAAAACAGATATAATAAATGAAATATTTTTTGTAACATCTTCCATTAAAATTAAACTTGTTTTTTTAAATTTAGAAAACTTAACATATGATTTTATGCTTCTGATTAAAGCGTTTTTAAGGGCATTTTCATGTGTGCCTCCCAAAGGAGTAGGAATAGTATTACAATAAGATGAAGTTATTTGTTTTTCTTCTTTTGTCCAGGTGATTGACCATTCTACTTTTTGATTTTCACCTATATCAGATCTTCCATTAAAAAAATTATCTGTAATTAATTCAGCAGATCCTAACTCCGTTTTCATTGCCTCAAGAATCCCTCCAGGAAATTTTAAAATATCCTTATATGGGATTTTTGAAATAGGGTAGGTCTCATCACATGACCATCTTATCTCAACATTTTTTTGGAGATAGGCTTTTGATTTACATAAATGATATAGTCTTTCTGGTGAAAATTGATTATTTTTTCCAAATATTGACTCATCTGGATGAAACTCAATAAATGTTCCACGCTTATTTTTAAAAGGTTTTTTTGTTAATTTATTTATAGATTTCCCTTTTATGTATGATTGGCAATAGATAAAGCCATCTCTATATACTTCAACATTAAATTTATCTGATAGAGCATTAACTACTGAAATTCCAACACCATGCAGACCACCTGATGTTTCGTAAACTTTATCATTAAATTTTCCTCCCGAATGAAGTGTTGTTAATATTACCTCAAGCGCAGATTTATCTTTAAATTTTGGATGCTTATCAATTGGTATACCTCTGCCATTATCTTTAACTCTAAGAATATTTCCTTTAGCTAAATGTACTTCAAGTACTGATGCTGAACCTTCTACAACTTCATCCATAGCATTATCAATTACCTCAGAGGCTAAGTGATGCAGTCCATTTTCATCAATTCCGCCAATATACATTCCAGGCCTCTGCCTGACCGGTTCTAGACCTTCAAGTACAGTTATATCTTTAGCAGAATAAGATTTGGTCTTTTTCTTGTTTGAGACTTTAAATTGAACTTTTTGCATTAAGAATTGATTCTAAAAAAATATAGAGTAATAATAACTAAATGATTCTAATTTAATATTTATAAAAATACTAGGTTTTGTTTACATTTAAAGAGAGAAATCTGATGAAAGATCTAAGTCCTGCAATAAGAACTGTTCCAATGCCTTCAGATGCTAATGCTAATGGTGATATTTTTGGAGGTTGGTTATTGTCACAAATGGATATAGCTGGAGGAGTAATAGCTGCTAAGAGATGTAAGGGAAGATGTGTAACAATTGCTATTGAAGCAATGAAATTTTATAAACCAGTTTATATAGGAGACTTAGTAACTATTTTTGCCTCAGTAAGTAAAGTTGGAAAAACTAGTATGACTATAAATATAGATGCATTTTCGTCAAGACAGACAACCGGTGAGGAGGTAAGAGTCACAAGCGGTACCTTTGTATATGTAGCAATAGATAACCTAGGTAAATCTAGAAATGTAGATTAAGTAACTAATTTTGCCCCTTTTAGTATGGAGATATAAAAGGGGCATTTTTATTATACGCTATAGTACATAGAAAATTCGACAGGGTGTGGTGTGTGTTCAAAAGAATAAACTTCTTCCCATTTAAGTGATAAGTACCCATCTATTGAGTCATCTGTGAAAACATCACCTTTTTTCAAAAAATCTCTGTCATTATCTAATGCTTCTAGAGCTTCACGAAGACTTCCACATACTGTTGGTACATTTTTAAGTTCTTCTGGAGGAAGATCATATAAATTTTTATCCATAGGTTCCCCAGGGTGAATTTTATTTTGTATACCATCGAGACCAGCCATTAACATGGCAGAAAATGCTAAATAGGGATTAGCTGTAGGGTCAGGAAACCTTACTTCAACTCTTTTACCTTTAGGACCAGTCGCAAAAGGAATCCTACAAGATGCAGATCTATTTCTTGCTGAATAAGCTAGAAGAACTGGAGCTTCAAATCCTGGGATTAGTCTTTTATAAGAATTGGTGGAAGCATTAGTATAAGCATTTATTGCTTTGGCATGTTTTATTATTCCACCTATGTAGTATAATGCAGTATCTGACAAGTCTGCATAACCTGATCCGGCAAATAATGGTGTTTCACTTTTCCATATAGATTGATGAATATGCATACCTGATCCGTTGTCATCTATAATTGGTTTAGGCATGAAAGTTGCTGTTTTTCCATACGAATGAGCAACATTTTGAACAACATATTTATAAATTTGCATGTTATCAGCTGTTTTGACCAATGTGTCAAAAATAATACCTAATTCATTTTGACTTGGCGCAACTTCGTGGTGGTGTTTTTCAATTTTTAATCCCATTTCTCCCATAACTGATAACATTTCTGCTCTTAAGTCAGAGTGAGAGTCAATTGGAGGTACAGGAAAGTAACCACCTTTAATTGCAGGCCTATGTCCGATATTTCCTCCTTCAATTTTATTACCAGAATTGTACGGTCCCTCATTTTCATTAATTGAATATGATGTTTTATTCATTGACACTTGATATCTTACGTCGTCAAATACAAAAAACTCTGCTTCTGGACCAAAAACTGCAGTATCTCCTATTCCCGAAAATGAGAGATATGCCTCTGCTTTTTTTGCTATTGAACGAGGATCTCTAATATAAGATTCCCCTGTCGCTGGTTCATTTACATCACAAA
>PTLN01000126.1 GCA_002938125.1 Alphaproteobacteria bacterium MarineAlpha2_Bin1 | reverse complement strand
AAACACCTTTTGGGTTTCCTGTTGTACCAGAAGTATAACATAGTGAACAGGCTTCTTGTTCTTTAAATTGCGGCCATTCAATATCTACTTTTTTTAGGTCAATTATATGTTCGAAAGATGAAAGGTTTTCTAATTTAATTTTCAAAGGCGATTTATAAGATTGCATAATCACATAATGGGTTATAGTAAATAATTTTTTAGATATGTTAGTCACTAAATTAGAAAAAGACTCATCAAAAAAAAGAACTTTATCTTCTGCATGATTAGCAATGTAGGTTATTTGTTCTTCAAATAATCTAGGGTTAATTGTATGTAATACTGCTCCCATACTCGAAATAGCATAATATAACTCAAAATGCCTGTGATCATTCCAGGCTAAAGTTGCTACCCTATCGCCTTTTTTAAGACCCATATTTTTTAATGCTTGAACGAGCTTTTTTATTCTATTAGTTGCTTCAGAATAGTTATAAATGAATTTTTCAGTTTTATTTATTTTTGAAACTATTTCAACATCACCGTAATTTTTGTCAGCAAAGTCAATTATGGAAGATACTAATAATTGTTTATTTTGCATTAGACCAAGCATTTTAGACCTCAAAACAATCCTTCTGCTCATCAATACCCGCAGGGTCTTGGTGAATAATTATTTCTGATTCTGGGAAATTATATAATAAAACTTCCTCAACTTCATCAGAAATTTTATGGGCCTTTAATAAAGATATATTTGCTGGTAAATCTAAATGGAACTGGATAAAACTCTTGAAACCAGACTTTCTTGTTCTTAAATCATGAATATTCTCAACAAATCTATGATTAAGAACAATTTTAATAATTTTCTGCCTATCTTTCTCAGTAAATTCCCTATCCATAAGTTCATCAATTGATGAAATAAAAATTCCATATGATATGTATAAAACATAAATGGAAATCAAAAGTGCAACTATTGGATCAATAAGTACGATACCTGCATATGATGTCAATATCAGAGACATAATTACCCCTCCATTGAGTAGTAAATCGCTCAAATAATGTAAAGAGTCTGCTTTTATAGCTTTTGAGTTAGTTCTTCTAATTATTTCTCTTTGATATACAACCAATACAATAGTTACTAAAAGAGATATAACAATTATAATTATACCCACCGAACTATTGTCTATTATTTTAGGTGAAAAAAATCTCCTAATAACCTCAATAATTAAAAAAATAATTGATCCGAAAATAAATGTTGATTGGGCTAATCCAGATAAAGCCTCCGCTTTACCATGTCCAAACCTATGATCTTTATCAGCTGGAATAAGGGCATGTCTTACAGCAAGTAAATTAAAGATAGAAGCTAATGAGTCAAAAACGGAATCAACTAAACTGGATAAAATAGAAACTGAGTCAGTGATTGACCAAGCTACAAACTTTAGACAAACTAAAAAAATTGCTACAAATACTGATGCATAAGTAACATTTCGTAAAAGACGAGACCTCTCTATTTTAGCTATATTAGATTCGGCATTATCTTTATCTTTTGTATATGACATTTAAAACTTAAATTAAGGATACAAAAGAGAATGATTCCACTTCTTTCCCGTTTTGGTAAATTCAATTCTATCATGAAGACGTGAGTCTCCTTCTTTCCAAAACTCAATTAAATTTGGCGATAAACAAAACCCTGACCAAAAGGAAGGCCTTCTGACTCTATCATCTTGAAACTTTTCCTCAATGGACTTAACTTTATCAAGAAGATCTTGCCGATTTTCGAGTTTTTTTGATTGTGATGACGCCCAAGCACCAATTTGGCTTGCTCTAGATCTTGTCTCAAAATATTTATCAGCGAGTTCGTCAGAAATTAATTTAACTTCACCCTCAACTCTAATTTGTTTTTTTAATGATTTCCAATGAAAACATATGGATGCAAAATTATTGTATAAAAGAGCTTGTCCTTTTTGACTCTCGAGATTTGTAAAAAATGTAGCCCCATCTTCATTAAACGATTTTATTAAAACCATCCTTACTTGTGGCTTACCATTAATAGATAATGTTGAAAGAGCGGCAGCATTATAATCGGAAGTTTCTGATGCCTTGGCTTCTTTTAACCAAGTATCAACCATCTCTATTGGATTATCAAAAAAATCAAAAGACATTTTTAGACCACTAAACTTTATCTACTTCTTATTAAATCTCACCTTATAAAAATAAGAAAAAAAAATAAAGATAAAATTTAATTAAATTTAATTTTATTTATTTTTTTTTAGTATATAATTTGAGAATGAGCATTAGAATTATTATCATTTGTTTTTTATTACTTTTTTACCTCACCGCATGTAGCAATGCCCAAGATAGTAAAAAAATTGGTCAAGTCATAGGAGCTATCAGTGGTTCAATAATCGGTTCTAAATTGGGTAAGGGAACTGGCAAGAATTTTTATACAGCTTCAGGAACAATTATAGGGTCTATAATAGGAAAAAACCTGGCTGAAAGAATATCTAAAGCTGATATGAATTATATATCTATAAAAACACAAGAAGTCCTAGATGATGATGGGATTGGGAAAAAATATTCATGGAAAAATTCAGATACTGGAAATAGTGGATATGTTAAAACGGTAAGAAAAATCGAAAATCGGTCACAAAATTGTAAAGAAATTAAACAAGTAATTAATATTAAAGATAAAACTAAAGAAATATATAGTTCTGCATGTGAACAATCCGATGGTAGTTGGAAAATTTCTAAATTAGATAATTAAATTACATTATAAAAGTGAGAAATTAACTATGCCTTAACCTTGATTTGCTATTTTCAAAATGTGGAGGCAAAATAAATGCAAGCTGTAAACCCTTATGAGATACTAGGCATAAAAAATACTGCAAATTTGGATGAAATAGTAAGTGCATTCAGAAGAAAAGTTAAAAAATTACACCCTGATACTAATCCAAAATCACAATTTAACTCATCAGAATTTAACTACCTTTTTAAGGCATATAACTTTCTTAAAAATAATAATAACCGCAAACTTTACGATGATGGAAAAATTGATTTTTGTGGGATTTATAATAGATATAAAAAAAGAGAAAATAATAAAGAAGAAAATTTAGAAGATTGCTATATAAACAAAATCAATAAAAATAAAAAATTTTTTAATAGAAAATTTGTTGAAAACTATATTAAATCTTTTTTAAATAATAAAAAAATATTAATTACAAAAAAAATTATGAAAAATACTGGTAAGAATAGCATTATTAGCTCTAAATTAATCTCAATTCCATTCGAACTTTCTGTATCAGGAGGGTATAAAGAAGTAAAACTTAATGATGAAAATTTCTTGAAAATAAAGATTCCTGCAGGTATTAAATCTGGCCAAATAATAAGACTTAAACAAAAAGGGGAAATATCTCTAGATGGATCAAAAAAAGATCTACTAATAAAAATAAGAGTAGATAGACATAAGCTATTAAAAAGAGATGGTGATAATATTATTTTAGATTTACCTATATCAATTAATGAAGCTATTATAGGAGGTAAGATTAGAGTGCCAACTATTGACGGTCCTAAAGAAATAATTATTCCTAAAGGATCTAATACTGGGAAAATTCTAAGATTAAAAGGATTAGGTATCCAAAAGGAAAACAACAAGCTATCCGGAGATCAGCTGATAAAATTATTTATTTCATTTCCTAAAAAAATTGATAAAGAACTCGAAGATTTTGCTTTAAATTGGTCAAAAAAAAATTATAATCCGAGGAATGCTTTATAAAAAATATTTACTATTTTTCTTAAAAGTCAATTATAGAATTTTTGATTAATAGTATTCCTGAATGGATTAATAATATGAATTCTTCAAACCAACTCATGGATGGGAAAAAGGGCCTAATTATGGGCGTAGCTAATGATAGGTCACTGGCATGGGGTATTGCTAATAAATTAGGGAATCATGGGGCTGATTTGGCTTTCACCTACCAAGGCGAAGCTTTAAAGAAAAGAGTAAAGCCTCTAGCAAATTCAGTAAATTCAAATTTTCTTATGGAATGTGATGTAACAGATACTGAAAATGTAAAAAATATTTTTGAAGAGATAAATAATAAATGGGGTAAATTAGATTTTTTTGTTCATGCAATAGGTTTCTCAGATAAAAATCAATTAAAAGGAAGATATATTGATAAAATAACAAGGGATAATTTCCTTAATACAATGGACGTATCATGTTTTTCTTTTACTGAATTATGTAGATTGGCTGAACCTCTAATGAATAATGGCGGAAGTTGTCTTACGCTTACTTATTACGGTGCTGAAAAAGTAATGCCCCATTACAATGTTATGGGTATTGCAAAAGCTGCTTTAGAAGCTTCAGTTAAATATCTTGCTATGGATATGGGACGAAATAATATTAGAGTTAATGCAATTTCAGCTGGTCCAGTAAAAACATTAGCATCCAGTGGAATAGGTGATTTTAGGTATATACTTAAATGGAACGAATATAACTCAGCTCTAAAGAGAAATACAACTATTGAAGATGTTGGTGGAGCTGCCCTATACTTATTATCAGATCTAGGCAGCGGTACTACTGGTGAAATCCATCATGTGGATTGTGGTTATCACCTTGTAGGAATGAAGGCCGCTGATGCACCTGATATAGCTGTAGTTTTGGAAGAGACAACAAAAAGTAAATAAATTAATATTTAAAAGAAAAATTATTATGTCATTTAATACATTTGGCCACTTATACAGAACAACTACTTGGGGAGAAAGTCATGGACCCGCTATTGGCTGTGTCGTTGATGGATGCCCTCCTAATATAAATATAGATGAAAAAGATATTCAGAAGTGGTTAGACAAAAGAAAGCCAGGCCAATCAAGGTTTACAACGCAAAGAAAAGAGCAGGACAAAATTAAAATACTATCAGGTGTATTTGAAGGTAAAACTACAGGTACACCTATATCTTTGTTGATAGAAAATATAGATGCCAGGTCAAAAGATTA
>PTLN01000125.1 GCA_002938125.1 Alphaproteobacteria bacterium MarineAlpha2_Bin1 | reverse complement strand
AAATATTTCTAGTTCCTCCAGCACCAGCTCCACATTCGTGAAGCGCTTCTTCCATAGCAAGGATTACGTTACGATTTTGGCCCATACCCAGGTAATCATTTGAGCACCAAACAATGACATCTTGTGTTTTGTTTTCATGAAAATGAGTCGCAACTGGAAAATTATCTTTTTGCCTAGAAAGTTCAGCAAAAACCCTATACCGACCCTCATCTTTAAGTGCTTCAATTTTTTCTTTATAAAATTTTTCGTAATCCATCAGAATATAATTTTGTTACTTTTATTTATTTTTTGATATCCTATATATTTATATATACGTCTTATTATATGCAAGTGGATAAATCAACAAAATGAGTAATTTTATGTTTCATTTAATTCAATAAAATAAAATTACGCAAGAAGTTGAGAATTATTCCTAAATTGTATAATAAATAATGCAAATTTCGCTTAAAAATGTATATATTTATGTAAAGTTTAATGCTTAAGAAATTTTAAATAATTAGGAAAAATCTCATGCAACTTAAAGAAATATCTGAGTTAAAATCAAGCAAACCAGCAAAATTTAATTGGGAAGATCCTCTTTTCATTGACGATCAATTATCAGAGGAAGAAAAAATAATTCAAAAAACTGCCAGAAATTACGCTGAAAAAGAGTTAATGCCTAGAATTCTTGAAGCTAATAGACATGAGAAATTTGATAGAGAGATTTATAATGAAATGGGTAAAATCGGAATTCTTGGGCCGACTATCAAAGGATATGGATGTCCTGGAGTTGGTTACACAGCCTATGGACTGATTACAAGAGAAATAGAGAGAGTAGATTCATCATATAGATCAGCATTTAGTGTGCAATCTAGCCTTGTTATGTGGCCCATTTATTCGTACGGGACCGAAGAACAAAGAAATAGATTTTTGCCTGGTCTTGGAAAGGGTGAAATTATTGGTTGCTTTGGTTTAACAGAACCTGATTATGGCTCAGACCCTGGTTCGATGAAAACTACGGCAAAAAAAACTGATGGTGGGTATATTGTTACTGGAAATAAAATGTGGATAACAAATTCGCCAATAGCAGATATTTTTGTTGTTTGGGCTAAAGATGTCGAAAAAAATAAAATCAGAGGATTTATTCTTGAGAAAGGTATGCAAGGGCTTAGCGCTCCTAAAATTGATGGAAAATTTGCTTTAAGAGCATCTGTTACCGGTGAAATAGTTATGGATAATGTATTTGTTCCTGAAAAGAATGCTTTCCCAGATATTGAAGGTCTTAAAGGCCCATTCGGTTGTCTAAATAACGCTAGATACGGAATAGCATGGGGTGCTATTGGTGCAGCTGAATTTTGTTGGCATGCTGCAAGAAAATATACTCTAGATAGAAAGCAATTTGACAAACCTCTTGCAGCAAATCAACTGATACAAAAGAAATTGGCTGATATGCAGACTGAAATTTCAATTGGATTAGGTGCTTGTTTGCAAGTTGGAAGATTATTAGATAATGATATGGCAACCCCAGAGCAAATCTCAATGATAAAGAGAAATTCATGTGGTAAAGCTTTAGATATAGCTAGAATGTCAAGAGATATGCACGGAGGAAACGGTATCTCAGATGAATATCATGTAATTAGACACGTAATGAATCTTGAAGCAGTTAACACATACGAAGGAACACATGATATTCATGCTTTAATTCTAGGAAGAGCTCAAACTGGCATTCAAGCTTTTAAATAAAAATAGTTTTAAATATTTAACTTTTAATTTAGTTTATATAATTTAGTAAATAATAAGCTAAAAATGTCTTGGTGATTGCAAATGATATATTTTAATTCAAATAGATCCTTCCCAAAAGTACGAATGAGACGAAATAGAAAATCCAACTGGTCAAGAAGACTAGTTTCGGAGAATAATTTAAATGTATCTGACCTAATAATGCCACTTTTTGTAATTGAAGGTTCTAATATTACTCAACCTATTTTGACTATGCCTGGAATAAATAGAAATAGTGTTGACAGAGTTGTTGATAAAGCAAAATTTTGTTCTGATATGGGTATTCCAGCTGTTGCATTATTCCCTGTTATTGACCAATCACTCAAATCTGATGATGGAAGCGAGTCTGTTAAAGCAAATAACCTTATATGTAAAGCAATAAAATCAGTAAAAAAATCAGTTCCAACTATTGGTATTATGTGTGATGTTGCTTTAGACCCATACACAAGTCATGGCCATGACGGAATTTTGAAAGATAATGAAATCTTAAATGATAAAACCGTTGATATCCTTTGTAGACAAGCAGTTCTACAAGCAGATGCAGGTTGCGATATAATAGCACCCTCAGATATGATGGATGGTAGAATTGGCAGAGTCAGAAATTCACTTGATGGGGAAGGCTTTCAGAATACACAAATAATGTCATATGCCGCAAAATATTCATCCTCATTTTATGGTCCATTTAGAGATGCCTTAGGAAGCGCTGACAGGCTTAAAGGAGACAAAAAGACATATCAAATGGATCCAAAAAATAGCCAAGAGGCCTTACATGAAGTAGCCTTAGATATTTCAGAGGGAGCAGATATGATAATGATTAAACCTGGATTACCGTATTTAGATATTCTATTTCAAGTAAAGTCATTATTTAACGTACCAACTTTTGCTTACCAAGTTAGCGGGGAATACTCAATGCTTGTAAACGCCATAAAAAATAAGCTTTTACCTAAAAAAGACTCTGTTTATGAAAGTTTAATTGCTTTTAAACGGGCTGGTGCTAATGGTATAATTACATATTTTGCTGAAGAAGTAGCTGAGCAACTTTCGAAGAGATAATTATGGAAAAAAATGATTCTAATGAAAAAAATGTGAAACCTAGCATTTTAGGTGCTTCAGTATTATTTGGAGTTATTATTGGAACCTCTCTTTCAGGTTTTTTGGGTAAGTTTGAGTTGTGGATTCCAATCTTTGGTGCCGTTGGCCTAATTCTTGGTCTTTACTTATCAAAAAATTCAGAGGAAATAATTCCAGATAAAACCTCAAAGGAATAAGAATGAATTTTTTAAATAAAAAAAATATAATTCAAAATATCGAGGAATACGATTTAAAAGATTTTAAAAAAAATGATTACTGGGGCATGCATTTAATTGTTGATATGGAGAATTGCAAAAAAAGACTAATCCAAGATAAAGATAATATATATAATTTTTCAAAAAATCTTGTTGCTACAATTGAGATGAAACCATTCGGTGAGCCTATAATTGAGTACTTTGCCACCGATAACCCAAAAGCTGCTGGTTTCTCATTAATTCAGCTGATTGAAACTTCAAATATAAGTGCTCATTTTGCTGATAATTCCCAAAGTGTTTTTTTAGATGTATTTTCATGTAAATCCTTTATTCCTAAAAAAGTAGTTGAGGTCGCTAAAAACTACTTTATGCCAAAAAAAACTACCTCTAAAATCATTTTAAGGGGCGTAGAATAATAATAAAAAGTTATATTAAATGAATGAAAACCCTTTTTTACTAAATTTAAAATTTTATAGAACTCCAGAAACAAAATGCCCTTATTTACCAGATAAAGTAGAGCAGCTTATTTTTACACATCTAGATGATATCCAACCTGATCTAACTCATAACTTTTTTGCTAAATCAGGATATAGAAGAAGTCATGGAATTGTATATAAACCAGATTGTAAAAATTGCTCAGAGTGTATTCCTGTAAGAATAAACGCTAGTAAATTTCAAAATTCAAAGAAATATCGTAGAATATTGATGAAGAATTCTGATATCTATTCAAATGCAGTAAAGTTACAAGGTACTGATGAACAATATAAATTATTTAATAAATATCAAAATTCTAGACATAAAGATGGGAACATGTCTCTAATGCAGATAGATGATTATAAATCTATGATAGAGGAGTCACCTGTAGAAACTTCCTTAATAGAGTATAGAAAAAGTAATGGCAAACTATTTGCTGTATCGCTGACAGATAAATTATTTGATGGTTATTCAATGGTATATAGTTTCTTTGATTATAAAGAAAAAAATAGAAGTCCTGGTAATTTCATGATTTTAGATCATATCAACAGAGCAAAAAAAAATTGCCTCTCATTTATATATCTTGGATACTATATTAAAAATTGTAATAAAATGTCATATAAAGACAAATTTCAACCCATTGAAGCATTTTATAATCAAAACTGGGAGAAATTAAAGTAGTATTAATTATAAATAAATAAAAATATCTATAGAGTAAATCTATTATTTCTTGGAAAACCTTTTGGTGCTAACCTACCTGCATTAGACCGCTTTCCAATCCATTGCTGGAAATTATTTTCAATTCTAATTTTTTTACCTGAGTGCCAATATAAACCATTTTTTTTGAAAAAACATATTGCATCTGATAATTTTCCATCACGGTACTTTTGAAGTGTTACACCTCTTCCTTTATTCATTACAGGTAATTCGGCTATTGGAAAAATTAAAATTTTTCTATTCTCACCAATTGTAGCAATAAGATCTCCATCAGCAGGTGTGCAAACTTTTGCATAAGATCCTTTTTTTAGATTCATAACCTGTTTGCCAGATTTAGTTTGAGCAATAATATCATCTTCACTAATGAGAAATCCTTTCCCATCAGATGAGCATAACAATATTCTCCTTTCTTTCTGATTGGTAAACATAGCTACTAGGTCAGTTTCTCCTGGTAAGTCAATTAAAGACCGAACGGGATCACCAAAACCCCGACCCGAAGGAAGTTTTTCAACATTAATATTATAAAACCTGCCATTATCACCAAACAAAATTAGTTTATCTGTATTATAGGCTTTAATCCAAAACCTTGGACCATCCCCTTCCTTATATTTTTCACTGTTTGTATGGTCTAAATGACCTTTAATTGTTCTTATCCAGCCTTTTTTCGAACATAAAATTGTTATGGGCTCTTTTTCAATATACTCTTCAATTTCTTTTAATTTTACTGTCGGCTCATTTCCAATAATTGTTTTCCTAATACCAATATCAGTATGTTTACCATACATATTTTTTATTTCAGTAATTTCTT
>PTLN01000124.1 GCA_002938125.1 Alphaproteobacteria bacterium MarineAlpha2_Bin1 | reverse complement strand
ATTCTCATTCAACCTTATAAGAATTTTAATTTGAATTAATATTAATTAAAATAATATAATAAGCGAAAAAAAAAAAATTAACAAATCGGAGTTATAAAAAATGAGATTAATTGGAGTTGACGTTGGTGGAACATTCACAGATATAGTGTTTACTGACACTGAGACCAATGAGAGTTATATCCATAAAGTACCCACAACTCCCGATGACCCATCTAAAGGTATAATGCAAGGAGTGGCAGAATTATGTGATAGAAATGAAGTTAGCAAAGAGACTATAAATCACTTTCTTCACGGTACAACCATCGCCACAAACGCAGTGCTAGAATATAATGGGGCACTAACAGGAATAATTACAACCAAGAACTATAGAGATATTTTGCATATCGGTAGGCATCAGAGACCTCAGCACTATTCAATAATGCAAGAAATCCCATGGCAAGATAGGCCATTGGTAAAAAGAAGATTTAGAAAAGTTGTATCTGAGAGGATAGCTCCACCAAATGGAGAGATACTAGAAGCCTTAAATGAAGAAGAGGTTCGAATTTCTGCAAAAGAGCTCAAGGATAAAGGCGTCGAATCTATTGCAGTTTGCTTTCTATTCTCTTACATTGACCCAACTCATGAAGAAAAAGCTAAACAAATAATTGAAGAAGAATTTCCTGATGCGTTTGTAACAACTTCCTCAGCAATTTCTCCACAATTTAGAGAGTTTGAGAGGTTTACAACAGCTGCAATGAATGCATTTGTGGGACCTGCAGTAAGAAATTATATTAATAATCTTAAAAAATCTATTTCTGAAGCTGGGTTAGTATCTGAACTACACATAATGGGTTCAAATGGTGGGGTAGCAACTGCAGACCTTGTTGAAGAAAAACCTGTGCTTACACTGTTATCTGGACCAGCAGCAGGAGTCCTTGGGGGAGCATGGTGTGGTGGTCTCTCAAACAGGAATAATCTTATAACATTTGATGTTGGAGGAACAAGTGCAGATATTGGAATTGTTAATGAAGGAAAATTTAGTGAAGCAAGCGCTAGAGATACCTCTATCGCTGATTACCCTCTTATGGTTCCAATGATAGATATTCACACTATTGGAGCTGGTGGTGGAAGTATAGCATGGGAAGATGCAGGAGGTAGCTTCAGAGTTGGCCCCAAAAGTGCTGGATCTAAACCAGGACCAGCAGCATATGCCAGGGGCGGTGATTTACCTACAGTAACGGATGCAAACGTGGTTTTAGGCAGATTAAGTAAAGATAATTTTCTTGGTGGTGAAATGACTCTGGATGAAGAAGCAGCAAAAAAAGTTATTTTAGATTTCTCAAAAAAATTGCAGTTATCTATTAATGAAACTGCTGAGGGAATATTAACAATTCTTAATGCTAATATGGCCAATGCAATAAGGTCCAGAACAGTTCAAAAAGGTATAGACCCTAGGGAATATGTCTTAGTTGCATTTGGGGGAGCTGGCCCACTTCACGGTGCTGAAGTTGCCTCTGAACTTGGAGTTAAAGAAGTTTTAGTCCCTCCATACCCCGGAATAACTTCTGCTGTTGGACTTCTAACAACTGATCATAAATATGATGCTATAAAAACTGAATTTCAAATAGAGGGAAACATAGACTTCAAAAAATTAAATACTGACTTTAACACAATGGAAAAAGAACTTGCGAGTCAGTTTACCTCACAAGGGGTTGATCTAAATCAAATGAAGTTCATAAAATCAGGTGATTTTAGATATGCTGGACAAGGTTATGAATTAAGAATAGATATAGATAGTAATGAAATAAATGAAAAAAATATGAAAGATATATTTGAAAAATTTCATCAAAATCATCTAATAGAATATGGTCAAAACTATCCTGATAGCCCCATAGAATTAGTGAATGCAAGAGTTACTGGCGTTGGAAAAATGCCTAAAATTTCTAACAACAAATTAGAGCACTCTCCTAAAAGAAATTTTAAAGATGCATTGGTAAAAACTGATAAATGTACTTTTAGAGTAGAAGGAGTGTTACAGGCTTATGACACAAATTATCTAATTCGTGATCTATTACCGATATCTGAAAATTTTGAAGGCCCGGCAATAATTTTTCAAAAAGATACAACAACGGTAATTCCACCCAACTGTAGTTTTGCCCAAGAAGAATCAGGGAATCTTTTTATAAGTATTGGAACAAAAAAATGAATGAATTCAGTAAAAATAAAAACTCAATTGACCCTATAACAGCAAGTGTAATTCAAGGAGCACTTGAAAATATTGCTATTGAAATGGGCTATAAATTAATGAGAATGGCTTATTCTTCGATAATAAGAGAGTCAGAAGATTTTGGCGCAGCAATTGTAGATACAGAATTTAGACAGTTATGCGAGTCAAAACAAAGCACTCCTCTTCAATCAGGCCCAATACCTGGATATATAAGAGGGATATGCAAAGAATTTGAAAAAAGGGGAGAAAAGATAAATCAAGGTGACGTAATAATGCATAATGATCCTTACGGAGGTTCATCTCATGGACCCGATGTTCTTTTTGCTGTACCCGCTTTTTATAATAATCAATTAGTTGGTTGGTCAGCCACAACTGCACATCATCTAGATATAGGCGCATTAAGTCCCGGATCTTGCGGTATAGTTGATGCTATGGATGTATATGCTGAAGGACTTCAATTTAAAGCCATTAAAGTCTATGATAAAGGGAAAAAAAATGAAATGGTTTGGCATATGCTTAGAGATAATATCAGAGCAGCCCACTTGGTTGTACCTGATATGGAAGCTCAAATAGCAGCTGCAAAAATTGGATCAGAAAGATTTATAGATCTTATTGAGCGATATACTATAGAAACAGTACTTGCTGCTGCAGAGTCGATGATGTCTTCCTCTGAAAAAATGATGAGAGATGCGATAAATAAAATTCCTGATGGGAAATATGAAGCGCTTGGACACATTGACGGTTACGAATTTAGTGAAAATCCTAAAGAAAAAAACTTGCCAATAAAGGTTACTGTAGAAGTAAAAGGAAGTGACATGATAGTTGACCTGACGGGTACAGCAGAACAAATAGATTTACCTATTAATATGCCGCTAGCTGGAACAGTTGACGTAGCCATATGGTTAACAGTCAGATCAGTTTTATGTGACACAGCTACAATTGGAAATGTCCCACAAAATAGTGGTTTAACTAAACCTATTAAAATTGTAGCTCCTTTAGGTACCTTAGCAAATCCCAAATTTCCTGCACCGGTAATAGCTAGGTTTTCTCCTGGTGTAATTATTGCTGATACATTAATGCACGCTCTAGCACCTGCAGTACCAAAACAAATAAGTGCAGGTGTAGGTAATTTAAAAGTTATTGCTTTTTCTGGTTTAGAAGATGATAAACATTGGGTTCATATGGAAATATTTGAAGGGGCATATGGCGGCAGATATCAGAAAGATGGGATGGATGCTGTAGATACTCTTTATGCCAATACAAGAAATAATCCAATAGAGGATATAGAGTCCCATTTGCCTCTTAGAGTAAATAGATATGAAATGAGAGAGGGCCATGTGCCTCCTGGTAAATGGAGAGGTGGAATAGGAGCTATAAGGGAATTCACATTTCTGAATGATGGAGGATACTCAGTTGAAGGAGAAGGTCACTTATTTAAACCATGGGGTTTTGAAGAAGGTGCAGACGGCGAAACAGCAAGCCTAAAGTTCGAAAGGCACGATGGAAAATCAGAGGACTTACCCTCAAAACTACCCTACAAACCTGCAAAAACAGGCGATAAATTTGTGGCAGTAGGCCCTTGTGGTGGTGGTTATGGGAATCCATTCGATAGAGAGCCTGCTAAAGTACTTGATGACGTTCTAGATGGTTTTATTTCTGAAAAAGATGCTTTGAAAGATTATGGGGTAATGATTCAAAATGGAGAACTTAATTTGGATGAGACACAGAAAGTAAGAAATAACCAAAGGTAAATACACCTTGGTAAAAAATAATGTCTATAGATCAAATTATAATTATATTAATAATTTTTATAGCTCTGGCTAATTTTATTTTAGGTTACTTAAGATATGATTTAGTTGCAATTTGTGCTCTTATACTAGCAATTATATTTGGAGTTGTAAGTCCTGATAAAGCCTTCGAAGGTTTTGGTCATCCTGCAACTATAACTGTTGCTACTGTATTAATTCTTAGTAGAGCTCTCAGTAATTCAGGGGCTGTTACATATCTGACTAAACTCTTAGAACCACTTACCAAAACTAAAGTTAAACATATTGCATCATATTCTATGGTAAGTGCTGCCTTATCATCTTTTATGAATAATATAGGCGCATTGTCTTTAATGCTACCAGCAGCTGTACAGTCTGCTTTAGACTCAAAAAGATCTCCTTCAATAATTTTAATGCCTCTTTCATTTGCTTCAATACTTGGTGGACTAATTACTTTAATTGGAACACCTCCTAATATAATTATTGCAAATTACCGGCAAACTATAACAGGTGAACCATTTAAAATGTTTGACTTTTCACCAGTTGGTTTTGCGGTTGCTCTCTGCGGTGTATTTTTCTTAATAATAATTGGTTGGAGATTAATTCCAAAAGCTAGAAGACCTGCAGAAATTGCAGAAGCACTTTACCAAATAGAAGCCTACGTAACAGAAGTCCATATTAATGGAAAAGGTGAAATAATTGGAAAAACAATCAGTGAATTAGAAGATACAGCTTCAGAGGAAGAAATTTCAATAATAGGTCTCGTTAGAGCTGAGAGAAGAATGTTTTCTGACTTTAGGAATCAGCCACTTATGATAGATGATATTTTGATTATTGAAGGATCTCCAGATTCTATATCTAGATATTCAAGTATCGAGGGTTTCGATTTAATTGGCACAGATAAAACAAAACCTGTAGAACTTAATACCGAAACAGAAAAGACCTTTGAAGCAGTAATAACCCCCCAATCAATTATTAATAATCAAAATTCTAGGATGGTTGGTTTTACAGGTAGATTTGGAGTAAATTTATTAGCAATTTCTAGGCAAGGTAAGCCTATTAGAGAACGATTAAGACAGGTTAGGTTTAAACCAGGAGATGTTTTATTGCTTCAGGGGCCATACGAAAGA
>PTLN01000123.1 GCA_002938125.1 Alphaproteobacteria bacterium MarineAlpha2_Bin1 | reverse complement strand
AGCATAAAGTTTTATTTCTAAAACATCTTTAAAGTTAATCTTTTCATCTTTCATTAAATATTTTAAAGCATCCATATTTGGGTGAGTTAGTACCCCACAAGGGTAGGGCTTAATACTTACACCTGGGTTTTCGATGGTTAGAGGATTACCAAACTTACCCAGCACATGATCCAATTCAGCACCTGGCCCTGCAATCGCAAGGTATCCCCATTTACCATCAAGAGAATTTAAATCTGCTGTAAAACCATTTTTGACAAGTAAGGCAGCTGTAACACCATTCTCAGATGATCTCCCTACATGTAAGGGTTTAGTCATAGTTCCAAAGTTAGCTCTAATACCTGATGCCATAGATGCAGCAATTCCAATAGTCATTGCTATTTGATCTTTATTAAAATTAAGCATTTTTGCTGCAGCTACTGCAGATCCAAAAGTTCCGATTGTCCCAGAAGTGTGAAATCCCCTAGAATAATGATCAGGGTTTATTGCCTCAGCAATTTTACATTCTACTTCAAAACCTGCATTAAAGGCTGTCACAAATTGTTTGCCATTTACACCCCCAATCATTTCTCCAATAGAAAGACAAGCTGATAATGGCGGAACTGTAGGGTGAGTTAACAAACCATACATTCTACCTGGACCATAAGAAACTTGAGTATCATCCCAGTCCATTGCATGACCTGCTAAACCATGCCATAATGCAGAGAGGTGTGCTGGAAATTTTTTATCCTTTATTCCAATCAATCTTGCATCTAAAGAACCATTTGTACTGTTAATATACTTATACATTATTTTTAGTGCATCTTGTTCTGTTCCACCTATCATTACTGAAATACCATCAAGTATGCATCTTCTAGTTATTTTGAGGGCAACATTAGAAATTTGTTCATAAGTTAAATTGTACGCAAATTCAGATGCCTCTTTAGTCAAAGATTTTTCAGAAGAATTTTTCGACATTGTTTTATTTAACCTTCCTTTACATATTTTTTGAACCAATTAGAAATAGTTCTACCAGTCATAAATATAGTATCGCTTCGGTCTAAAAGTTCATCTATGATTTTTTCAAATGACCCAATTCTGTGGGGTACTCCAATTAGATGAGGGTGAGTAGCGATTGTAAGTATTCTAGGATTTTTATCTATTTCTTTTTCAAAAGTAGCTAAAGTATCCTTTACTCTTTGAAAATAGTCATGAGAGTTTTGGTATTGTATTGCATACATAGGGCTATCATTTATTTCCAAGGTGTATGGCATACAAATTAGTGGACCATATTTTGTACTCATCCATCTTGGGAGGTCATCAATTACCCAGTCACAAACGTATTCAACCTTCTCTTTTTTTAATATATCAGGAGTCGCCATCGATTCTCTTAGTCCTGGTCCAAGCCATCCTTGCGGGCGATATCCAAAAAAATTTTCTAATTTATTTAAACAATTTTTTATTAACTCACCTTCATTTTCTTCTGTCTGAATTGATTTTTGATGCATACCATGACCAACAATTTCCCATTTAGCTTTTTTAATTTCCTCAGCAACTTTGGGATAATCATCTATGATACTTGCATTTAGAAAGCCACTTGCGGGTATATTTTTTTCTTTAATTAATTTTATTAACCTTGGTATACCTGCTCTAAGACCATATTCTGCCCATGAAAAATTAGGTATATCTGGAAGTGATTCTTTTCCATGCGGTGCAGATAGAATTTTTCTTGGCATAGAGTCGTTAAAATTCCATGACTCTACATTTACAACAACATTGACAATTATTGGTTTTCCATTAGGAGGTGGTATAATTATATCATCAGTAAAGTTAAAAGGCACCCTTGGATTAGTCATATATATTTGCTCCTTCCACCATCACTTGTAATTGTTGTTCCAGTAATATTACTTGATACATCTGATGAAAGAAATAATATGAGATTAGCAATTTCTTTGGGATCTGCAAGTTTCTTTATAATATTCTCGTTTAAAAATTCAGCCTCTATTTCTTTAATAGTTTTATTTGTTGATTTAGCTAAAGAATTAAACATATTGACTATTCGTTCTGTTTTTGTTGGGCCAGGACTAACAGCATTTATTCTAATTCCATATTCTCCAAGTTCTTCGGCTAATCCCTTGGTAAGTGATAATAAAGCGGCATTTACAGATGATCCGGGAAGCATAAGTTTATTTGGTTTTTTTCCAGTATCTCCTATAACATTAACTATTCTTCCATCTCTTTGATCTTTCATGTAAGGTACCACAGATCTTATTATCCTTATAGTTCCAAAAAATTTTAAGTTAAAAGAATCTTCCCAATCTTTATCTAGAATTTCAGAAAATATTCCCCCCTTTGCCGCACCTGCAGAATTAACTAGAACATCAATTACTTTAAATTCGGAGAAGCAATATTTAGCTATCTCTTCTGTTGAATTCGGAATTGTAAGGTCACAAGGGAAAATTCTTATTTGTCTTCTAAATTGACCAAGTTCATCCAATCTAGATTGTAATAATTTTTCACTACGAGAAATTAAGACTACGTTCATTCCGTCGCTTATCATTAACTTAGCTGTTTCCCAGCCAATTCCCTTTGAACCTCCAGTTATAATTGCTGTTTTATTATTTAAATTTGTTTTTATTGCCATTAGTAAAATATGATTATTAGATTAAATTAATAGTAATTGATCTATAAACTAAACTCTTTTCTTAAAGAAGGCCCGTGTTCATCAAGTGATGGGATGCTTTTGGGTTTTTTTTGGTTGTCATCTGTAATTATGGGGGATTTTACTAGTTGAACAGTTCCATTAGGTGATTCAAAGTCAGTTAATCTTAATTGTGGGTGGTTATTAAAATCTTCAATTGAGTTAAGAAAGCCGAAGGCTATCTCATTATCTTTCAATTTTTTGGCAATGACTTTTTTATCATATTTTTGAAAATAATTATTTATTATTTTGTTTAACTCTTCTCTATTATGCGATCGTTTTTCATTATTTGAAAATTGATCTTTAGTTGCAAGGTAAGGGTCATTAAAAACTTTTGTACAGAGCCTCTTCCATTCACGTTCATTTTGAATTGAAATGACTATCATTTTTTTATCACCAGTTAAATAAGCTCCATATGGAGCTATACCTGGGTGACTAAGGCCAACTCTTTTTGGAGTTTTTCCAGAATATTGAGAAAGAAGTAATGGTACTGACATCCAATCAGCTAAAGAGTCAAAGAGTGAGATTTTAAGAGATGTACCTAATCCAGTTTTTTTCTTCTGTAATAGTGCTTGGCAAATTGCTTGAACACTATACATACCTGCTGCTATATCACATATGCTAACACCTACACGAGAGGGTTCATCAGGCCCACCAGTAATTGAGGCAAGTCCTGTCTCACATTGAATTAAAAAATCATATGCTTTCATATCCTTATAAGGACCTTCCTCTCCATAACCAGAAATATCGCATGTGATAAGTTTTGGAAATTTTTTACGTAAATTCTCTGACCCCAAACCTGCCCTTATGGTAGCTCCCGGTGCTAAATTTTGGATAAATACATCTGCTTTACTAATGATTTTATATGCCAATGCAATATCATTTTTATTTTTTATATCAATAATAATTGACTCTTTACCTCTGTTTAGCCATACGAAGTAAGCTGATTGTCCTAGTACTGCTGTATCATAATTTCTTGCAAAATCACCTTCTTTTCGCTCAAATTTTATGACTCTTGCACCTGCGTCAGCAAGTCTAGAACTACAGAAAGGAGCAGCTAAGGCCTGTTCTAATGAAACAACCAATATTCCTTCAAGGGGTGCAAAATCCACTAATACGACCTCGGAAGACCTAAGACATGTTCGCTTATATATGACAAAATGAGGTTGGTTGATACAGGCGCAACTTGATATAACCTTGTTTCCCTGAATTTTCTTTCAATATCATATTCTGAAGCAAAACCAAAACCTCCATGAGTCTGAACACACATTTCTGCCGCTTGCCAAGCTGCTTCAGATGCTAGCATTTTTGCCATATTTGCTTCAGGTCCACAATTTTCGCCTGCATCGAATTTTCTTGCAGATTCAACCACCATCATATTTGCAGCTCTTAAGGCTGCGTATGCTTTAGATATTGGAAACTGTATACCCTGATTTTGACCAATGGGCCTACCAAAGACTTGCCTTTCATTAGCATAATTAACTGCTTTTTCGATAAACCAGTCCCCGTCTCCAATACATTCATGAGCAATCAATATTCTTTCTGCGTTCATTCCACTTAAAATATACCTAAAACCTTTTCCTTCTTCTCCAATTAGGTTTTCAGCAGGAACTTCCATATCATCGAAGAAAACTTCACATGAAGAATGGTTCATCATTGTTCGAAGAGGTCTTATTGTCAGGCCATTATTTTTAGCTTTTTGCATATCAACTACTAATACCGATAGGCCATCTGTTTTTTTTTGAACTTTTTCTTTTGGAGTTGTTCTAGCTAGTAAAAGCATTAAATCAGAATATTCTGCTCTACTTGTCCAAACTTTTTGGCCATTAATAATATACTTATCACCTTTTTTTTCTGCAGTAGTTCTTAAACTGAGTGTATCTGTTCCACTAGTGGGTTCAGTAACACCAAATGCTTGAAGTCTAAGAGATCCTGAAGCGATCTTTGGAAGCCATCTTGTTTTTTGTTCTTTACTACCATGCCTTAAAACTGTTCCCATTATATACATTTGAGCATGCACTGCAGCTCCATTACATCCGCATCTATGTATTTGTTCTAATATTGCACCTGCATGGGTAATTTTTAAACCTGATCCTCCATACTCCTCAGGAATTAAACATGATATAAAACCTGATTTAGTGAGAGCATCAACAAACTCTGTTGGGTAAGAATTATCTTTATCTTTCTCTCTCCAGTATTCACCAGGGAAATCATCGCATAAAGATTTTACTGACTCTTTTATTTGGTCCAAATCATCCGAACCTTGATTTATCTCTGTTTCAGCTGTACTCATTAAATTTCCTTAATTACTAAATAATTTACCAAAAAAAATTATTATTTTATTAAAAGTTAATCAATCATTTACATAATAATATTACTGTGATTTTCAATCTACTCTTTTGAAACTTCTTTAACGATTTCATCATATTCTTTATCTTGTTTTTCCCTTGTTATTTGATCCAACTCTACTTGAA
>PTLN01000122.1 GCA_002938125.1 Alphaproteobacteria bacterium MarineAlpha2_Bin1 | reverse complement strand
AAATATCATCCGGTACATATAAGAATAAAAATTAAAGAAAACTCTAAAACTATTAATCCTAAGACATTCATATCTCCTGGAGGAAATGAAATAGAATTGTATTTTAAAAAAAATATTAAAAAATTGAATTTTCCAAATAAACTCGAAATTAATCAAAATAATGACTCTTGGTCTGATGGAAGAGCAGGAATGCTATATAGGGATTTATTGCCATCAAGATATGGAAACTCTGTTATTGCATCCCATATAAAATTAGACACTATAGGTAGGGTCAATGATAGAGTTCATTGTCATGATGTTAACTTACAAGTTTTATATTGTTTAAAAGGTAAAGTAAAACTTGCTTACGAAAATCAAAAAAACTATATAATTTTTCAAACTGGTGATTGTATACTACAACCCCCACAAATCAGACATCAAGTAATTGAAACCTATGAACCGCTAGAAGTAATAGAAATAACATCACCTGCTGAACACATAACCAAAATTGACTACGATCTATCGCTCCCTAATAAAGAAAAAACAAATTTTAATAAAAAATCTAAAAAAGAATTCCTACATTATATTGATAGTGATTTAGAACAAAATTCTACCTTTCCATATTTCACTGAAAAAAGTACTGGAGTGTACGAAGCTAGTTCACAATACGCAGACTTATTAATTATTAAATCTAATTCCTCATATCAATTTAATTTTTTACATAATAATTTATTTTTATTCTTTTATGTTTTGAGCGGTTCCTTAAAGTTAGTTTATGAACAAAAAGAATATGACCTAATTGCAAGCCATTCTTTTGCCCTACCAAGAAATAAAAAGGTATGTTTTGTTGGTGATAATAAAGTTAAATTACTTCAATTAAGTATCCCAGGAAAAGCCGAAATAAAATTAATTCAGTAATTACAGATAAATACAGCCTTCAATAAATTTATTTTCTGGGTTTAGCTCAATAATGTTAGAATCAGTTGAAGTCGTAAAATTATCTAAAGGGTATAGAAAATTTAATAAAATAAAAAATAGTACCATTAATATAAAAAAAATAAATACCTTATTGAGGTTTCTAATATTTATTGATAGTAACATTTTTGTTCCGTATAAATTATATTTCTGTTTTTTTAATATAATGTAAGCAACAATAAATCTAGTCTATATTCATCTTACTTAACTGTAAACCATTCTTTTAAAGAAAATTCATAAAAAAAATTAGCATTAATAATTATAAATAATAATACATAAAGCCTATTATTTGAATAAAATGAATTAGTCCTAATATTAAAATATTCTATGATAGTGGTGTTGCTAAAAGATTAATAGAACTTTTAGTATAATTAGAAGGTAAATAATTTTTTTAATTTATTATTAACACCACTATCCGAAAAATTAAAATTGTTTAATAAATTGAAATTAACTGGATAATTGCAATTATAACAAAAATACCTGCAAAAATAAATCTTAGCACATGAAATGGTATTGATTTAATTTCTCTTCCATAATTTGTTTCCGACATCTTTTCATCCATATCACTAATAATTAATTTCATATTTGTCATCATACGAATTATTCCAAAAGCTCCAATAAATGCTGAACCAACTATTGTAGCTGCCACTAAATGCTCTTTTCCAGATATATTCCCAAAAACAATTGTCATCATCGTTGCTAATTGACTTATAGATGAAATGAAAATAATGATTATAAAATAGTAAAAAGTGTTTGTTTGAATTGATGCCCTTATGTTTGGGTCCATTTTAATCTCCTTTGCATTATTAATAAAAAGGTTTAATAATAATTTATAAATAACTGTTTATAAATTATTAATTTAAATAAGTTGTTATATTTATGTTTAATTTTATTATCTATATCATAATGGAAAAACCACTTAAAGGTTATAATATAGTTGAATTTGCAGGAATTGGTCCAGGCCCTCACGCTGGAATGTTCCTTGCGGACCTTGGGGCACAAGTTATAGAGATAAATAGAATAATACCAACAGATAACGGAATACCTCTTGACTATAAATTTGATTTATTACGACGTGGAAAAAAATCAATATGTTTAGATATTAAAAGTCAAATTGGACAGGAAATAGCAAAAAAAATAATTAATACCTCAGATGTATTGATAGATCCTTTTAGGCCTGGAGTAATGGAAAAACTTAACCTTGGACCTAAAGATTGTTTTGAAACTAATGAAAAATTAATTTATGGAAGAATGACTGGATTTGGTCAAGATGGACCTATGGCAAAAGAAGCTGGACACGATTTAAACTATATTTCACTTTCTGGAGTACTTTCAGGAATTGGTGAGAAAAATAGTAACCCTATTCCACCACTAAACCTTATTGGTGATTTTGGTGGAGGTGGAAATTATCTAGTAATTGGAATTATTTCAGCATTATTGTCTAGAGAGAAAACAAAAAAAGGGATAGTTATAGATGCTTCAATGGTAGATGGTTCTGCTCATTTAATGACATTATTTTATGGATTAAATGCTGCAGGTATTTTGGATAAAAAGAGAGGATATAATATTCTTGATGGTGGAGCCCCCTATTACAAAACTTATAAAACTGCGGATGATAAATGGATAGCTGTAGCTGCTATAGAAGAAAAATTTTATTTTAATTTTCTAAAATTACTAAATCTAGATTTAAATGAGATACCTGATCGTAGTGATAAAAATAATTGGGAAGAACTAAATAAATTATTTAGTAAAAGAATAAGTAAGTATTCGTTAAATCAAATTATGAAAGAATCGAAAGGGATAGATGCATGCCTATCACCTGTTTTAGAGTTAGAAGAAACAATTAAAAATAATCATAATGCAAAAAGAAATACATTTATTAATATTGATGGTATCAATCAACCAGCCCCAGCTCCAAGGTTTAATAATAAACAATTACCTAAACCAACACCACCTGTAAAGCCAGGTAATGATACTAAAGAAATTTTAATAAGTTTGGGATATACAGGTAATGATATAATTAATTTTAAAAATCAAGGATTTATTAACAATTAAAAAAAGTCAAACATGGGCCGTCCCTTTTGCCCCTAAAAGTTTAGATAATAACTTCGACTCTAGTCTTGGAAGTCTTGATGCCGTAAGCTCTTGTTATGATAGTCTGGTTGAGTATGAAAATTTACCTAATAAAGAATCATTTGAAACATTTAGAGAAAATATAAAATATTATGAATCCGAGCCAGGTGGTTTTAAGTTAGTAGGAAAGTTAGCTGATAGTTGGTTTCTTGATAAAAACATGAAAAATATTACCTTTAAACTTCGGGAAGGAGTTAAAAGTCATTGGGGTAATGAGTTATCTGCTAATGATATTAAATGGAGTTGGGTGAGAAAACTTGAATTGGGTGGAATCGGAGGTTTTTTTGCTTCTATAATTGGCTTAAATAATCCAGATCAAATTCAAATAGTAAATAAGTATGTTGTTTCCTTCAAACTAGATAAACCTGCATCATTAATCTTAAAAGTACATCGTAATCCAAGAAATTATATTTATGACTCAAAAAAAATTTTAGAATCAACTAACGATGATGATCCTTGGGGTAAAAAATGGATTTCAGACAATATTGCTGGATTTGGTCCCTATAAAATGGTTTATTTAAAAAGGGAAGAGAAATTTATTGCTGAAAAACATACAGAATATTGGGGGAAAGAGCCTTCAATTGATCGTTTGGTAATGTTACAAGAAACATCTTCAAAAAAAAGAGCAAAATTATTATTAAATAAAAAAGTACAAATTGCTCAGTTTCTAGATTTTAAAGATATAAAATCTCTAATTAATAAACCAGAAATTGAAATTGATAAAACTCAATCATCAAATATGGTTTGGATAAATTTAAATTGTAGTAAACCACCTTTTAACAATCTGAATATAAGGAAAGCTATGAACATAATCTTTCCTAAGAAAGATGCAGTAAATAAAATTTTTTTAGGTTATGGTAGAGAATTAAAAGGAGTAATTCCTGATTTTTATCCAGGATATCTAAATGTCACAAATATACCTGACCATGATATTATTAAAGCAAGGGACTTACTAAAAAATGAAGGTTATGCAAAAGGATTTGAGACTTACTGTATTTATGATAATAGTCAATTTTTCATGCACCCTCTCCTTTTGCTTTACAAAGAATCATTAAAAAAAATTGATATTACATTAAATTTAGTAGGCCTTGAACATGAAGACTACTTTATTCAACTCCAATCAAGATCACACCCTATGAAAATGACAAGATATGCACCATGGTGTGCTGATACCGCTTATGCATTGGCAGTTTCGTTTTTATCTTCTTCATTAGGAAATTACACACATTACAGTAATTTAGAAGTAGATAAATTGATCCAAAATGCTTTAACTGAGAGTAATTATCAAACACGATTAAAGTATCTTTATAGTATTCAAAAAATTATTAGTTCTGATTATCCATGGGTTAATATATGTAACCCAGATTTTATTATTGCTAGATCTTCAAACATTAAAGGTTGGGTATATAGAACTTTTAATCATACTAAAGCTCAGGATTTTTATTTGTCCGGATAATTAAAATATCCCTTTGTAAACTGCTATATATGTTTAAATTTATAATTTTATTATTTTATATATTTAACCATAATGGTATATATTATTCTTATAATTTAATGCGGTTACATATTATGAAATTTCAATTTTTTCATTTAATGCCATGGGACACATTCCCAATAGAGTCTCCTGAATGGCCTGTAAGTAATAAAAATTTTGACCCAGTTTTAGGTACAAATTTATATGAAGCTTATATTAATACCATGGCTTTTGCAGAAGAATGCCAATTCGATGCTGTTGGGTGTAATGAACATCACTATTCACCTTTTGGTTTAATGACTAATGCAAACCTTATAGGAGCAGCACTCACTCAAAGAACCAAAAAAATTAAACTAGCAATGACAGGAAGTCTTGTCCCAATTTTAAACCCTATACGTGTTGCTGAAGAATATTCAATGATTGATGTTATGAGTGGGGGAAGACTTATGGCCGGTATGTTAAGAGGTATCCCTCATGAATATGTTGCCTACAATGTATCTCCAGATGAGTCTAGAAGTCGATTAGAAGAAGCCACAAAGCTGATTATAAAAGCATGGACTGAGCCTGAACCATTTGGATGGGAGGGAAAATACTATAAATTTCGA
>PTLN01000121.1 GCA_002938125.1 Alphaproteobacteria bacterium MarineAlpha2_Bin1 | reverse complement strand
CATAGAAGAAATAATACCTAAACCTAAAGTTACTGAAAAACCCTTTACTGGACCACTGCCAAAAGAAAATAATAGCACTGCCGCAATTAAAGTAGTTAAGTTAGCATCTATAATCGTTGCTATAGCTTTAGAGTATCCGTTATTAACAGCAGCAATTGGCGATTTACCATTTGTTATTTCTTCCCTTATTCTCTCGAAAATTAGAACATTTGCGTCTACAGCCATACCAATAGTTAATACTATTCCCGCGATACCTGGTAATGTGAGTGTTGCTTGTAATAAGGAGAGAACACCTCCTATTAAGATCAGATTAACAATTAGTGAAAGATTTGCAACTAAACCAAATATTCCATATGATAAAACCATAAAAACAATTATTGCTAGGAAAGCAACAATACAAGCAATTTTTCCAGCAGCTACTGAATCTGCTCCTAACCCCGGACCAACAGTCCTCTCTTCTAGAATAGTTAAAGGTGCAGGAAGTGCACCAGCTCTCAAAAGTACAGCAAGATCATTTGCTTCATCTACTGAAAAACTTCCTGTAATTATTCCGTTACCTCCAGTAATTGGCTGTCTTATTACTGGGGCACTTATAACTTTGCCATCCAAAACTATAGCAAATTGATAACCTACTTTTTCAGTTGTTATATCTCCAAATCTTTTGCTACCAGAAGCATTAAGCCTAAAGGCAACAGCTGGTTTACCAGTTTGTTGGTCAATTGTTGGATTAGCATTTAATAGGTTTTCTCCTGACAACATGACTCTTTTTTGTAATACATACTTATCCGCAAAACTTTTATTAGAATCATCAGCTTTATAAATTGCCATACCAGGAGGAATTCTCCCATCAATATTAATATCATTAACAACTAGCTGAAAAGTTAATCTTGCAGTTTTACCTAATAGTTTTTTTATACGTTCAGGATCATCTAAACCTGGTAGTTTGACGAGAACTCTATCATCACCTTGACGCTGAATTGATGGTTCTCTTGTTCCAGTTTCATCTACCCTACGTCTAATTATTTCAATACTCTGATCAACTGCTGAACGTCTTTTTTGAGTTATTGCTTCATCTGTTAAAGAAATTGTAATTAAACCACTTAACTTTTCAATATCGATTTTTAAATCTTTTTTACCAGAACTTAAAAAACTATTAGTTGTTTGTATTGGTTGGGATAATTCTGAAATGATTTCAATTGCTTTATCATAATTCTCTTTTTTAATAATCCTTACAGAAACATTATTATTTTCAGAACCTAAATCAGTATAAGA
This sequence comes from Alphaproteobacteria bacterium MarineAlpha2_Bin1, assembly GCA_002938125.1. Taxonomy (GTDB): domain Bacteria; phylum Pseudomonadota; class Alphaproteobacteria; order SHVP01; family SHVP01. The sequence goes on along the minus strand of PTLN01000121.1, from coordinate 4,027 downwards.
TATTCTATTATTGGGTGCTCTAAATTTTGTTCTTATTTCACTTACCAAAGAATCAAGCTTTTCATTAATAATCGAATTTACATCTATTTCTAAAAGAAGGTAAGATCCTCCCTGTAAATCAAGGCCTAAATTAATTTGTTTCTGTGGAAGCCAATTTGGAAAGGTAGTTAATAAATTTTTTGATATAAAATTAGGATAGAGAAAGAACAAACCTATTAATATTATAAAAAGTGAAAGAGAAAATTTCCATCTGTCAAACGTATTCATCACTCAACCTAATTATTTTTCATCGCTTTGTTTAGTTTGATCTTTTTCATTAGAATTTGTATCACTTCTATCAACCACTGTAGTAATTGTAGGTCTAGCAACGTGAACCTTAACACCGTCTGATATTTCCACTTGGACTGAATGCTCATCTATAACCTTAACAACTTTACCATATATGCCTCCACCTGTTAAAACTTTATCACCTCTTTTTACCTGGGAAACCATCTCTCGATGAGCTTTGGCTTTTTTTTGCTGTGGTCTAATTAAAAGAAAATAGAAAACAACAAATATCAAAACCAAAGGTAACAATTGTAGTGGGTCAAAACCACCTCCACCAGACGCGGATTGAGCATTTGCTATTGATACAAACATAACTTCTCCTTCAAGTTAAGATAAATTAGTATTATTCTCGTCTTTTTTTTAAAATTGAAAAATTTAATTAATAACTTTATATATATATTGATGATTTTTTCAATAATTTAATTGTTAAAATAGTTAAGAATTTTATTATTTTTTTAAAAATATATATATTTATTATGAATATAATTTTTTTTATTTTTTAATCTTTAAATTTATAATATGGTTAATATAGAATGTCAAAAAAAATAGATAAAATAATTCATTCTCTAAACGAGATTTCTAAATCTATTAATAGAATTAATCCTACCTATAATAAATTTGATAAGAAATTGTTCAATAGCTATAAATGTTTTTTTTGGGACTCAAAATTTAATACCTTGAGGCCTGTAAAAAAAGTTAATCGAATAAATATAGAGTGCCTTATTGGAATTGATAGTGCTAAAAAAAATCTCATGGAAAACACGAAGCACTTTGCTAGAGGCCTTTCGGCTAATAATGTTTTGCTGTGGGGAAGCAGAGGTATGGGCAAAAGCTCTTTGGTGAAAGCTGTTCATTTTGAAGTAAACAATAATATTAATCCTAATTTATACCTAATCGAAATAGAAAAAAATGATCTTTCTACCATTCCATTACTTTTAGCTAATTTAGAAGATGATAGTAAAAGGTTTATAATTTTTTGTGACGATTTATCTTTTGAAAATACCAATGATAATTATAAATCTTTAAAAACAATACTTGAAGGGGGTCTTGAGGAAAAACCTTCTAATGTATTATTCTATGCAACTTCAAACAGAAGACACCTTATACCTAAATCACTTATTGATGATGATACATATGATTCTATAAATTCAAAGGAAAATATTGATGAAAAAATATCATTATCGGATAGATTTGGAATATGGATAGGATTTCATAAATGTACTCATGACGACTACAAAGAAATGGTTTTGAATTACGCCAAGCAATTCAATATTCATTTTCTTAAGGATGAGTTTCTTTATGAAGCAACTCAATGGTCAATAAATAGAGGATCTCGATCTGGAAGAGTTGCATGGCAATTTATCTTAAATTATTGCGCGCAAAAAGGTATAAAGCTTTTTTAATTTTTTACGCTAATGGAGGCAAAACTTTTAGTGGGTTTATAGGTTTTATACCTTTTCTTAATTCAAAATGTAATTGAGGTTCTTTAGCTATACCAGATGAACCACTATTAGCCACAATATCACCTTTAGATACAAAATCGCCTTTTTTTACAGTAATTTTACTGTTATGGGCATATGCACTAATCCAACCATCAGTATGTCTAATCATTAGTAAGTTTCCAAAACCTCTTATATTTCTACCGACAAAAATTACTTTACCTCTTTCAACAGCAATAATTGTTTCTCCTTTCTTAGTAGAAATATTTATACCATCATTTATGTAACCATTTTTATCTTTACCAAATTTATTTAACAACTTACCCTTTACTGGCCAAATAAAATTGTTATTTTTTGAATTATATTTATCTGTTTTAAAAATTTCTAAATTTTCATCCTTAATATTTGTTTCTGATAATATTAATTTCTGATGAATGTATATTTTATTTGGATTTTTTAGATTATTTATAATCATTAAATCATTGACATTTATATTAAATTTAATAGCAATTTTTTCTAGGCTATCACCTTTTTTAACTATATAAAAATTTTTGTAAGGTTTTATTTTAGGTTTGATATTATAATTTGATATTTTATTATTTTCTTCTTCTTTTAAAATTTCATTAAGAATTGGAGTAATTTTATATATAACAGGCGCAGGATTTCTTTGAGAACAAGAAAATAAAAAAGTTATTAGTAATAAAATATAAATTAATTTCAACATATTTAAATAAATATTTTACGATATTTTCCCTTCCACCAAAGGCACAAATCTAACAGGTACTAATGGTTCTGTAAAAATTTGTTCTCCTACTTTTTTAATAAGATAAATTTTTTGATTTTTCTGGCTATCTTCTAATGGTATTACCATTATACCTCCCTCTGCCAATTGTTTAACCAATTCCTCAGGGACAGATTTAGATGCTGCAGTTACAATTATTCTATCAAACGGTGCTTGTTCAGGCCATCCAAGATAACCATCTCCATGCCTGGTAACAATATTATGAATATTTGATATAAAAAATTTTGATTGAGCAATTTTTAACAGTGAATCAAATCTTTCAATAGTAAAAACTCTTCTACAAATATATGATAATACTGCTGATTGGTATCCAGAACCAGTTCCAATTTCAAGAACTTTTGATTTTCTCTCTAAAGATAATGCTTGGGTCATAAATGCAACTATAAACGGCTGACTTATTGTTTGGCCCTCTTCTATCGGTAATGCTGAGTTTTCATAAGCTTGATCAATAAAAGTTATTGGAATAAATTTTTCTCTAGGAACTTTTTCAATAGCAGATAATACATTAGTGCTTGTAATACCTTTTTTTCTTAAATCCATTATTAATCTAATTTTTCTAGCTTCAAATTTCACTTAAAAACAGTCCTTAAGTTTTTAATAGAGCTATTATGAGTAAAATCTAATTTTAAAGGAGAAACTGAGATGTAACCTTTAGAAATTGCTGCTAAATCAGATTTATCATTTGGAGCAACCCTTTGTTTTCTATAACCTAGCCAGTAATAATGATCACCTCTTGGATCAAGTTTTTTTTCAATAAGAGATTTTTCATAACCTCTTTTACCTTGTTTAGTAATAGAAATATAATTTTTATTTTGAGACAATTTAAATGGAAAATTTATATTTAGAAGAATATTTTTGTCCCATCTATTCGCAAATAATTTTGAAATTAATTCTTCAGAGTAGTTTTTTGAAACATCCCATGATATTCTTTTTCTATCTAAGTATACTTGCGATAAAGCAATAGATTTAATTCCCATTAAGGTTCCTTCTATTGCAGCAGCAATTGTACCGGAATAAGAAATATCATCAGCAATGTTAGCTCCACAATTTATTCCTGATAATATCAAATCAGGCTTATGTGACATTACCTCATTGACTCCTAAAATTACACAGTCAGTTGGTGTCCCAGATACTGAAAAACATTTGTTTGATCGTTTTTTTATTCTTAATGGTTCGGTTAAAGTAATTGAATGAGATTTAGCTGATTGCTCTTTATCTGGCGCGACTATATAAACATTATTAGATATTTTTTTTGCAATTTTTTCAAGAATTTTTATTCCCTTTGCTTCAACACCATCGTCATTTGTAACTAAAATATATGGATTATTTTTCATAATTCTTATCTAAATGTTTATTTAATTATTTTTAAACCAGACATATATGGAACAAGTACATCTGGGATTACAATACTACCATCTTTTTGTTGATAATTTTCCATAATTGCTACTAATGTTCGTCC
>PTLN01000120.1 GCA_002938125.1 Alphaproteobacteria bacterium MarineAlpha2_Bin1 | reverse complement strand
GATGTGAACTTGCTCGATAATTATATGACGCAGTGTCACTTTTTTTAAAATTAGGAAATAAATAAAATGCGATATCCGAATTAACAAAATTATTTTTATTTCTTGTTAAATAATTATTTGATTTTCCCATAGCATTATTGACTCCCTTACCTCCGACTATCGCAATAACATTAGCCTTTATTTTTTCAGGCAAGGTTATATGGATTGGTAATTCAGAAATTGATTTGTTAAATACGCTTATTTCTTCTGAATAAGATGAAGAGGTGCAGATCAAGAATAGTAAAAGTAAGATAAATATTTTTTTCATTACTAAACTATTATAACTATAAATAAATTTAAAAAAAGAATTTCATTTACAGTTCTTAATATTTATCACAACTGGTACTCTGTAAAACTAATTTTTTTAAGATATAAAAACTTGATCAAGTTTATATATCCCTTTATAAGTGAACAATTATTCATTCAGGGTTTTATTATGATAGATCAGCGATTATTCATTAATTTAATGAGGAGCATGCAATTATCTAATAATAATGTTGATAGTATTTTTAAGCCATCGGGTTACTGGTCGCAATATTCAAATGATATGGTTAAAGCTTTAGAGGGAAATGGAATATATAATTTCAGGAGTATCCCAAATAAATCTTTATTAGCATTTGCTACTGGTAATATGTTTAAGCCCCTTAAGTCAGAGGATTCTAAATTTTGGATATCACATAAAATATTATCTCGCATTCCTTTATTTTCGCTATTTACCGAAAGATATGAAAAAGAAATTAATGACGCTTGGACTAATGCTTATACGCAAGCTAAATATAAGTTACAGCTTATAAAAGAAAACTTAAAACATAACTCACCTGACTTACTTAAAATTAAGGACCCATTAATTGGTAATCCAATAGTTTTTGAATTAGATGATCAAAAATATAGTGAAGAATTTTTATATAAACTTTTTGAATTCTCAGAATTAAGAAAAAAAATAAATTTTTCAAAAATAAATAGTATCATTGAGGTAGGCTGTTCTTATGGATTATTAGGGTCAGTTATCATATCAATGAATAAAGATATTAATTATTTCTTTGTTGACATGGCACCAGTGCCAGCTATTACTTTTTATTATTTAAATAAATTATTTCCCTCCAGAGTTAGATTAATTCCCGAAAAAAAAGAATATTCAGAGTTTAACTCTCTAACTTCAGAATCATGTAATATTAAAATTATCTGTGCACATGATTTGCCTCTGGTCAAGGAAAAATACGATCTTTTCATTAATACTTCATCTTTTCAAGAGATGGATATAAATCAAGTAAAGTACTATTGTGATTTTATTAAGCAAAACACACATAAATGTTATTTAAATAATAATAAAAAAAGTCAATATAATAAAATAGATACTGAATGGTACTTATCTGCGCTTAATCCAATGAAAGTTGAGTCTGAGTGGAATGATATAATTTATTCTTCTTATCAGCCTATAATTTTATCTAATTAAAAAATAATTTCATTATTTTTCACATAAATATTTTCAAGTCCATTTTCAATTATTTTGAAGTTGTAAATAATCAAAATTTTTTTATAAGTGTAATGATGATGATCTTTCTTGGATTTTAAAATACTCAGGAACTAAAAGTTTAATAATTGGAACAGACATTGGACATACCGATCCGTCTACACAGATTGATGCAATAAGTATCTTTAGGGATAGAACAGATTTAGATGAGGAAAAAAAGATTTCAATTCTTTCAAATAATCCTAAACGCTTATATGGTATCTAAGGTAGATTTCTTGCTCAGATTTTTAAATCAGTTCAGGTGGATTAAGTAAGGAAAGTTGAGAATTTTGATTTTTCACACCTTCAAAAAATAAATGAATATCAACTTGGATTGATTTTTCTTGATTAGATAAAAAAGCTTCATCAAGAATAATATCTATTTCTTTATCACCTTTATGTATTTCTCTAGATTGATCAATAATTGACATCCCTCCATTACTTCCTCCACTTAAGTGACTAACTAAAAATCTGGCGTATAGTATTCCCGGATCTGCTGGTTGAGATAATATTAAATTTATACCTTTAAGTTCTTTTTTAAATTCCCTAAAGACTGAGTAATTTTGATTTGATATTGAATGTTTATCTGGGCCCTCCAGAATAAGGAAAGGTATAGAGTCAAATGAAGATTTTGGCTTAATGTAGCTTCCACTATTTTCTTCAAAAATACCACTTACTTCTTTCCAATTCTTTTTAAGAGTCAGAAAAGATTTTACTGCGGAAAAAACTGGGGGTTGAACTGCGTCATCAACAACTATTATTGCTCCTGGGGAGGCAAATCTTGATGAGTTTATTAGGTCTGTTAATGCACCTGTATAGGTATGGTCGCCATCTATGAAGATTATATCAAACCATACTTTTTCATTTAACTTAGTAATGTTAAAGAAGTCATTCGAAGTTATAGTTATCGGAACCGTATTTTTTTGAGATTCTTTTTCCCAAGTTGAAATTTCTTTTTTTATAAGTTCATGTCTTTGCTTATTTGCTTCTATGGTAACAATAAGACCATTCTTTCCCATAGCCTCAGAAATAATTTTTGTAGTTCCAGCCATAAAGGTGCCAATTTCTAGTGCTGATTTAGGCTTTATTGTCTTTATTAAATGAGATAGAAAAAATTTAGCTTTAACATGTAGTAATGAATTCGGAAACTTATTGTTAAAATATCCCAGTTCTGTTTCAGATAGCTCTTTAGTTAATAATTCCTTAATTAATTTGTGCGTATTTTTTTTCTTATTCATTTTCTGATTATCCAAAATTTTATAAAAAATAATATACAAATAGTAAATAACCTATTAATTATAGATAAAAATTAAGAATCTACTTTTTTTGGAAATGATTTGGTAAATAGGTTAAAATCAAAAATTATCATTAAGGCCTGCATTAAGATTGCAGATCACAACTCTTTACCAATTTCAATCTTAAAAAAGGGTGATGATGAAAGAGGGACTATTCTTTTAAGAATAATAAATCGAGATAATAAATCATTATTTTTTAGGTCTAAATTTGAACTTAATATCAACTTGGATTGGCAAATTGCTGGGAGAGACAACTTACTAGATTTATTAGAAAGTAATGAATTTATTGAAAAAGAGAAAAAAATTGACACTGATATTTGGATTATTGAGATAGAAAAGTATTCAGAAGATATTGATATAATTAAACTTTTTGATTTCAATAATTTTAGTTTGGATTAAGTAAGTTTTAATAAATGACATTTAAATATTGAACCATAGTTATTATTTATTTTTTCGTAATTGTTAATTCTTGACATTATTTATTTGATTTCATAAGTTATTAACCCTAATCCTATCGAATATTAGAGAGTAGAGATAAATATGAAGGTTTTAAGATCATTAAAATCAGCGAAAAAACGTCACCGTGATAACAGGGTTGTTAGGCGAAGGGGTAGGATTTACGTAATCAACAAAAAAAATCCTCGTTTTAAAGCACGTCAAGGCTGATAAATTTTTGTCTCTTTGATTAATCAATTCACTTTCATATAACAAATTTTTTTTGAGGTTGCGTATGAGCGCAGAGAATGATCAAACAACAAAAATAGAAGCAGCAACTTTTAGAAGGTTTTTGCAACATCTTGATAATAATAAAAAAGTTCAAAATATAGAATTAATGTTATTAGCTGATTTTTGTAGAAACTGTATATCCAAATGGTATATGAAAGAGGCAAAAAATCTTGGTAAAGATATTGATTATGATAAGGCGAGAGAGATAATATATGGTATGCCTTACACAGAATGGAAACTAAAATATCAAAAAGAAGCCTCTCCGGAACAACAAAAAGAATTTGAACGCAGAAGAGGGTAATTATACTAGAATTTTTCTGTCCAGGGTCTCAATTCTACTTCATGTGACCAAGCATTCTTTGATTGATTATGAAGCTGTAAGTAGCAATTTGCTATATCGTATGGTTTTAATAAACTTTCCTTATCAATTGCATTTATTTTTTCACTTTGTTCTTTATTCACGACTCCATCGATATTTACCCAAAGCACATGTATTCCCTTAGGGTGAAGCTCTCTTGCCATACTTTGAGCTAAAGCTCGAAGGCCAAATTTTCCAATTGCGAAAGCAGCGAAATCTTTGCTGCCTCTCATTCCAGCCGTCGCTCCTGTAAAAATTATTGTCCCTTTGTTTCTTTTTAGCAATTTTTTTGCTATCTCTTTACCAAATACAAAACCTCCAAGGCATGTAACTTTCCATCCTTCTTCAATCTCTTTTGAGCTTAGATCTAAAATACTTTTTTTAACAAACCTACTCGGGTTATAAATTCCTACTTCTATTGGTCCAAGATCTTTCTCGGCATCAGAAATAAGACTAATTACCTGGTTTTCATTAGAAGCGTCAACTTTATAAGTTTTAACATTTTTGTTAACTAAGTCTTTATTTTTTGCAATATTATTTAAATTATTAATATCCCTAGAAGCAAGAGCTATATTAAATCCTTCTGACGCAAATTTTTTAGCAACAGCCAAGCCTATTGAGGGACCTGCTCCAAGTATAATACAACATTTATTTTTACCCACTTTAACCTCAAGAATTTATTTTATAGACTTTTTATATTAATCATTTGTATTAAATATATACTAAAGCTATCTTAAATATAATATAATTTTTTTGAGAGTATAATTATGACTATTCTAATTACTGGAGTAGCTGGATTTATAGGTAATCATGTTGCTTTGAAGTTACTAGAACGAGGCGAGCGTGTTATTGGTTTAGATAATTTAAATAATTATTATGACGTAGAATTAAAGAAAAGTCGTTTAAATAGGCTATCTAAATTTGATAAATTTATATTTATTAGAGAGAATATAGCCTCTGAAAAATTCTTTTCTTCTTTAGAGAGTTTTGATGAAATTGACAGAATAATTCATCTAGCTGCTCAGGCTGGTGTAAGATATTCTATATCTAACCCTTTTGATTATGTACAATCTAATTTAGTTGGACATTTAAATATATTAGAATATGCACGTTCAAAAAATAATTTAATTAATTTGGTTTATGCCAGCTCAAGTTCTGTTTATGGAGGGAATACTAAGACCCCTTTTTGCTTGGATGATAACGTTGATAAACCTGTTTCTTTATATGCGGCAACGAAAAGAAGTGACGAGTTATTAAGTTATTCTTATAGCCACTTGTATGGGATCAATCAAGTAGCACTTAGGTTTTTTACTGTTTATGGCCCTTGGGGAAGACCAGATATGGCATTATTTTTGTTTACTAAATCAATTTTAAATGAGGAGCCAATTAAAATTTTTAATT
>PTLN01000012.1 GCA_002938125.1 Alphaproteobacteria bacterium MarineAlpha2_Bin1 | reverse complement strand
TTGGTATCAAATTGTTTAATGCGTCAGGGCTAATATTTTTTCCTTTCTTACCCATTTTCTTCATTTTCTTCATTACTAAACTCATTTGCTTAAACTGTTTAAGAACTCTATTTACGTCTTGTATTTCTACACCTGCTCCTGTAGCAATTCTTCTCTTCCTAGAGGCGTTCAATACTTTGACGTGAGTCCTTTCCTTGGGAGTCATTGAGTTAATAATTGCCTCTTGATGAATTAACATTTTTTCATTTATATTGGACTCAGTCATTTGCTTTTTAACTTTTGATATTCCAGGAAGCATAGTCATCAGTCCACTCATGCCTCCCATTTTTTTCATTTGTCTTAGTTGATCGCGGAGATCGTTTAGGTCAAACTGGCCTTTTAGTATTTTTCTCTCTAATTTTTCTGCATCTTCCTCATCTATAGTCTCTTTAGCTTTTTCTACCAAACTAACAACATCACCCATTCCAAGAATTCTTGATACAATTCTATCTGGGTAAAATTCTTCCAAGTCTTCTATTTTTTCTCCAGTACCAATTACTTTAATTGGGCAACCTGTTACTGCTTTCATACTTATTGCAGCACCTCCTCTGGCATCACCATCTATTCTTGTTAGAGCTATACCAGTAATCTTTATTCTATCTTTAAATGCTTGTGCAACATTAACTGCGTCTTGGCCTGTTAAGGAGTCTGCTACTAATAATGTTTCAATTGGTTCCACAGTTGTATGAATTTGTGAGAGCTCTGTCATTAAAGACTCATCTACGTTCATTCTTCCTGCTGTATCAAGAATAATTACATCAGATCCCTGGAGTGTTGCTGCTTTAATACTTCTTTTCGCAATATCTAAAGGAAGTTGGCCATCAATTATTGGCAAAGAAGGAATATTGGCCTGTTCTCCTAGTACTTTTAGTTGCTCCTGAGCTGCAGGTCGATAAACATCTAAAGATGCAACTAACACTTTCTTATTCAGTTTGTTCTTAATTTTATAAGCAAGTTTAATTGCTGTTGTTGTTTTTCCAGACCCTTGGAGCCCGGCTATTAAAATAATTGCTGGAGGACTAGCTTTAAGGTTAATCTCTTCTGAATTAGTTCCTAAAACTTCAATTAAGTGGTCATTTACTATCTTGATAACCATTTGAGCTGGAGTGATGCTTCGTAATATTTCCTGGCCAGTTGCTTTAATTTCTATGTCTTTGACAAGCTTTTTAACTACTGGTAATGCCACATCAGCCTCTAATAGTGCTACCCTGACTTGTCTTAAAGATTCTTTAACATCTGATTCTTTTAGGGACCCTCTTTTTTTTAAGTTACCTAAAATTTCACCAAATTTATCTTGTAGCCCTTGAAACATTGGAGTTTTTCCTCATAAATATCAAAACAAAAAACCACCAGTGCACGAAACTCGTGGACTGGTGTCCGCTATTTAATAAAAGCGGTATTTTGTTATACTTTTGATTATGCTATTAGATTAATTTGCTTAGAGTTTATAGTCAAGGCAGAATCAAATTCGAAGTTTATTTATTGTTTTTTCTATTATTTGATGGATATTATGGGAATTAATTTTACTAAAATGCATGGTTTGGGTAACGATTTTGTCATTATTGATGCCCTTGGAGAGAATTTCTATTTAGATAGAGGTTTAGTTTGCAAAATATCTGATAGAAAAAAAGGTGTGGGCTGCGATCAAGTTCTGCTATTAAGAAACTCTGATGTTGCTGATGCAGAAATGGTAGTTTTTAATTCGGATGGCACTATATCCGAAGCATGTGGGAATGGCGCTAGATGCGTAGCTAAATACCTTGCCAATAAAGAAAGTAAATTTGAAATAAATTTATTGTCAGGAAATAGGATTTTGCATTGTGATATACAAAATCGAGGTTTTGTTACAATTTGTATGGGAAATCCAGAATATAAGTGGGATAAAATTCCTATAGCAGAGCCGGTTGATCCATTAAATTTGGATTTACATTTTGAAGATAATCTCGGAAATATCATATTTAACCCTATTGCTTTAAATATTGGAAATCCACACGTTGTGTTTTTAGTTGATGATCCATATAAAATTGATTTAGAACAAATAGGGCCAATAATTGAAAATCACGCATTATTTCCCAAAAAAGTAAATGTTAACCTTGCGTCTGTATTATCCAGATCTTCTTTAAAATTGAGGGTTTGGGAGAGGGGAGCTGGAATAACGTTAGCTTGCGGAACTGGAGCATGTGCGAGTGTTATTGCTGCTAATTATAGAAAGCACTGTGACAAAAATGTAGAAGTAACTCTTCCAGGTGGAAAATTAAATATTTCCATAGATGATAATGAAAAAATTTTTATGACTGGTCCAGCAGAGTATTCTTTTTCAGGAAATTTATTTAATGATTAAAAATAAAAACATTAATACTGAAAAGCTGAATATTGTTACCTTCGGTTGTAGGCTAAATACTTTTGAGTCTGAAGTAATAAAAAATAATAATTCAGTTCAGACTAATACTTTAGTTTTTAATACTTGCGCTGTTACTAGTGAAGCAGAGAGGCAAGCTAGGCAAGCTGTTAGAAAATATAAAAAAGAACAGCCTAAATCTAGAATAATTGTTACAGGGTGTTCAGCTCAAATAAATCCAAGAAGCTGGTTTGATATGCCTGAAGTGTCTGGTGTTGTAGGAAATAAGGATAAACTTAAAAAAGATATTTTCAAAGAGAATAGTTCAACGTTCCTAGTAGATGACATTATGAAAGTTCAAGAGAACACAAGTCATATGCTTCATGCTTTTAATAATAGATCTAGAGTATTTTTAGAAATTCAAAATGGCTGTAACCATAGGTGTTCATTCTGTATTATTCCATTTGCCAGGGGTAACTCAAGAAGTATTGAACCTTTTGAGATTATAAATAGTATAAATTTACTAGTTAAGGAAGGATTCAAAGAAATTGTTCTAACTGGAGTTGATATTGGAGATTATGGTAGAGATTTAAAGGATAAAATAACTTTAAGTAGGCTTATAACTTATATTTTAAACGAAGTTCCAGATTTAAGTCGCCTTAGGCTTTCCTCAATTGATCCAAGGGAGATAGATAAGGATCTTTTTGATTTAATAATAAATGAACAGAGGTTAATGCCCTATATTCATTTAAGTGCACAGTCGGGAGACGATAATATTTTAAGAAAAATGAGAAGACGCCATAGACGGAAAGATATGATCAATCTATGTAGAGGTTTAAAAAAGAATAGACCTGAAGTAGTTTTTGGTGCTGATCTAATTGCTGGCTTTCCATATGAGGATGAAGAAATGTTTAAAAATACTCTTGATCTTATCGAGGATTGCGGGCTAACTTTTCTCCATGTTTTTCCTTACTCTATTAGAGAAGGGACAGATGCTGCAAGGTATCCTCAGGTAGAACGTGGTGAGAGAAAAAAAAGAGCAAGAATTCTTAGGCTGTTTGGTAATTTTGCTAAAGAAAAGCTTTTTAATTCATTTGTAGGAAAAAGGGTAAAAGTGCTTGTTGAGGATAATAATACAGGTTATACAGAAAATTTTATACCAGTTAAGTTTAATTCTAATTTAAAAACTGGTACATTGCATGATTTCAAAATAATTTCATCCGACCAATTCAAACTAGATGGAATCCTAGATAAAATTGAGTAGCTTAATATGAAATGGGTATCTAAACTTAATCATGGTCTTTCTAAAACTGCGACAGGTTTAAGCCAGAATCTAAGCATGGTATTTAAAGGAGAGAGAATAGACTCTAAAGTCTTAGAAGATCTTGAGGATTTGTTAATATCATCTGACTTTGGGGTAAGCATGTCTCAGGAGATAGTTCAATCAATTTCTAAAGAAAAATTTAAAGACTTCGATATTAGTAAGGTTAAAGAATTTTTATCAAAAAAAATTTGTGAAATATTAGAATTAAGGCATTTACCTTTAGACACAGAAAACAACGAAGGGCCTTTTGTTATTCTTGTTGTTGGAGTTAATGGAGTAGGTAAAACAACCACAATAGGTAAGCTTTCAAATAATTTTGTTAAAAAAAATAAAAAGGTTTTAATAGCTGCTGGTGATACATTTAGAGCCGCTGCTATAGATCAGTTGAAAATCTGGAGTGATAGGTCTAAAGCTTCAATAATTTCAAAACCTATCGGAACCGATGCAGCGGCATTATCTTATGAAGCTTTAGTAACTGCAAAAAAAGATAAGAAAGATATATTAATTATTGATACAGCGGGGCGATTGCAGAATAAAACTGATCTGATGAGTCAACTAGAAAAAATACCAAGAGTATTAAAAAAAATTGATAGCACATGTCCGCATTCAGTTTTATTAGTTTTAGATGCTTCAACTGGTCAGAATGCTATTAGCCAAGTAGATTTATTTAATAGAAGTTGTGGTGTAACTGGTTTAATCATGACTAAATTAGATGGTACTGCCAAAGGAGGTGTATTAGTCTCTATAGCCAAGAAATACTCAATACCTATTCATGCAATTGGCGTTGGTGAGGGGATTGATGATTTACAAGATTTTGAACCAGAGAGTTATTCTCGAGCATTATTAGGTATATTATGAGTGAACAAAAAACGTTATCAAATCAATTAGTAAAAATGGCAATAGAAATAGGCCCTCTAGCTCTATTCTTTATTGCAAATTCCAGATGGGGTATTTTCACTGCAACGGGTGTGTTTATGATTGCAATTGTAATTTCGGTTTGTTGTTCTTATTTAATTGAAAAAAAAATTCCAATTCTTGCCTTAGTTACTGCTTTTGTTGTTTTGATTTTTGGAGGGTTAACCCTTGTTTTGAATGATGCCTTATTTATAAAAATCAAACCTACTATTGTAAATCTCCTATTTGCATTTGCATTATTTTCTGGCCTAGCTTTTAAAAAATTATTCCTTAAAATAATATTTCAAGGCGCGTTTAATATAAAGGATGCTGGATGGAGAATTCTGACCTATAGATGGGGATCATTTTTTATATTTCTTGCTGTTTTGAATGAGATCGTTTGGCGGACCGTGAGTACAGATATGTGGGTAAATTTTAAAGTCTTTGCAATCATGCCTATCACAATAATTTTTTCTTTATTTCAACTTGCTGTGGTTAACAAATATAAAAAATGATTAAAATTTATTTATTTAGGATTTGATTTTGGCGTAAAAAATTCTTTATCTTCAACTTCTTTAAAGTGCTTCAAAGCCCATACAACACTTGGGAAGGCAATATCATGCCATGGAATATCTTTCCAATTAAAGTAATCAGCTTCTTCAGTTTCAATACCAGGATCCAAGTTATTATTTGATGATGACGCCTTGTATATTATTTGGATCTGGCTAATGTGTTTTAAGCTATAAATTGCAAGTAAGGCCTGTATTTGCGGTTTAACTCCAGATTCTTCATATATTTCTCTAAGCGCACCTTCCTCTGTGCTTTCATTTTCTTCTAAATAGCCTGCTGGAATTGTCCACAAACCTTTTTGAGGTTCAATAGCTCTCCTACATAGTAAAATAGATTTTTTGTAACTAATCACCGCTCCAACTACAATTTTTGGATTAACGTAATGAATGTAGTTACAGTTATTACAAATTATTCTTTGCTGATTATCGCCTTTAGGTATTTCAAGACGGTAATTCGATGGAATATTATTATTACTACTAATTATTGTGCCTTAGAAAATTTTTAATAAGGGTAAAGATTAATTTATTTCATATACTGATATCAAGTTGGTCGCCAACTTGTGGTTCTCTATCAGTATCAATTTCTTCTTCTGCTCTTGAGTTATTATCTTCCGCTCTCAACACTTTTTCATCTTCAGTAATGACTTGATCAGAATTATCGCCTCCATCATCTGATTCGTCAGCTTCTTTTACGGGCCTTGAGGACTGTTGGTCTTGAACCCGTCTAGATGGAACTTCGGATGGAGAGGGACCAGTTACATATGGTAATGTAGCTCCAACCCCAGCTAAACCTATTTGTGCCATTGCATTTCCCCTATTAACATAAAATAAACTTTTTGTTTACCATTTGTCAATAATATTTATTGATATAGATGGGTTATGCTAAATGGCTAAGCTCTGAACTAATTATGGTTAACAGGGTGATTTTTGATTAATATGAATGAAATTTATTCATTTTCCAATTTTTTTATCATTTTTTCAGCTTCTTCAGCTTTTTTGATCTCTCCCAAAACTCTGTAAGATCTAGCTAACATTTTCCAACCATTTAGATCATTTGGATTATTTTTTAATTTTTCAGCTAAGCCATTAACCATACCTTTTATCATTTCTCTTCTATCGTCTGATGACATTTCTTCTGCAGCTTGAAGATCTTCTTGAGTAGGTCCTGCTCTTTTTTGAAAATTATTATTATCTTCTAATTTCACACCTAATTTAATTGCAGCTTCTTCTATTTGTTTTTGAAGCAAGGGATACCAAGGAGCATCAGGTGGCGTTTCTTTTGCAAGTTCAAGCCACTCACTAAAAGCAACATCAACATTACCTCTTTGAGATTTTGCCAAAGATAAGTAATAGCGACTTGCAGGATTCTTATTATCATCTTTAAGAGCTATTTCAAAATAATTTATAGCTTCGTCATTTACAAAGCCTTGGTTTTTAAAAACTAATGCTTCGCCAATAAAAGAGTATACCTCTTTATTACGTGGCTCTAATTCAATTACTTTTTTAAAAGCCATAATTGCTTGATCAGGTTCTCTAATAACCAGATAGGAGCGACCTAGTAAAAGCCATCCATTCCTATCATTTTTATTTTTACTTAAACGTTTTTTTAATTGGATTATAGAATCTTCAATACTTGAAACTCCTTCGCTATTATTTTTTGGCAGACTTTTATTGTTAGAAACACTATCAATAAAAGGTCTATTGGGAAGGGAGGGGTTTCCTAAAAAATAATATAAATTAAGTGAGATTATCGGTATCAGAAGTGATAAGCAGGTAATAGAAATTAATTGAAATTTTTGGGAATTATTTGTATCCTTTTTCACATCATACTTAGGTGTGCCTTCTTGCGAGAGAATTCTTCTAGAAACCTCATTTTTTGCTGATTCAAATTCTTCTTTTGATAAAACACCTCTATAAATATCTTTTTCAATCTCAGCTAATTGATCTTTATAAATATTAATATCATAGTCGTTCTCATTATTTAAATTTTTCTTTTTATAGTCATAAAAAATAAAAGGAAAAATTAAAATAAGAACAGTTAAAATTGTAATTGAACTTATGATAATCCAGACTGACATAAGAAACCTAATTAAAAATCATCTAATATTTTATTTAATTTTTGTTGTTCATCTTGTTCCAGCGGAAGAACAGGTTTGTTTTTTTGAATTTTATTTTTTTTTAAAATATAGAATAATCCTGTTAAAATTGCTAAAAAAAGTATTGTAAAAGGCAAAAGCCAAAGTGCAGCAGTCGATAAATTGAATGGTGGTTTTAGCAATATCCAATTACCGTACCTATCAACTAAATAGTTACGCACATCACTATCAGAATATCCTTCTTGTATTAAACCTTTTACTATTGATTTAATTTGTTTGGCTAAACCAGCGCTAGAATCCTCTATAGATTGATTTTGACATACTAAACATCTAATTTCTTTAAATATTTTTTGTGATCTTTCTTCTAATACTTCGCTGTCTATTAATTTATCATCTGAATAAACTTTAATGTCGATAAAATTAAACATAACGATAAAAATCAGAAAAAATTTAAATCTTATTATTGTTTTAGTTTGCATTTTACGTGTTTCTTACCTTTTAGACGTGGAACAATTTCTCTATCTAAAATTTCTTTTGTTAGGACGCTTATATGCTTATACTGAACACAACCTTTTCCATCAATAACAAAAGTCTCTGGGACACCATAAACCCCAAAGTCTATACTTACTCTTCCATCTAGATCTGATCCAATTTTTTTATATGGATTTCCGTATAAATCTAACCACCTTATTGCATTAGATGGATTATCTTTATGGTTAATCGCATAAATTATTATTTCTGGGTTTCTGGATAGTTCCATAAATAAGGGGTGTTCAATCCTACAAGGCCCACACCAAGATGCAAAAACATTAACCAAAACTGGTTTTCCGAGTCTCAAATCTTTATCTTTTAGTCCATTTAATTTTTCAGATACAGGAGGGAGATTAAATAAAGGAATAGTTTTTCCTATAAGTGCAGATGGAATTTCCTTAGGTTTTAAGAACAAACCAATACCCAGGAAAATTGATAACAAGGAAAATAAAATGATAGGTATTATAAAAATTAGATTTTGTTTCAATTATACAATCCAAGCGTTCTATTTTTTTCTATAAATCTTTTTTTAGGCGCGCCTATTCTATATTTCCTATCTGAGAGAGATATAAAGCCACCTAATGCCATGAGAAGGCACCCTAACCACAAGCAATTGATCATAGGTTTATAATACAATCTAGTTGAAAAGGTATTATTAGGGTTTTTTTCGCCCAGAACAGCATATAAATCACCCAAATTTCTTGGATAAATTGCTGCTTCTGTAGTAACCATTTCAGGGTTTATAAATGAACGGTTTTCTGGTTGCATTTTAATAATTAAATCATTTCCTTTATAAACATCAAAATTACCACGAATAGCGTCATAATTTGGCCCTCTTGATATTTCAGTACCTTTAAATTCAAAAATATAATTTCCAACTTGAACTCTGTCGCCAGTCTTAACTGATTGAATTTTTTCTAGTTCAAACGCAGATGAAATAGTAATACCAAATATCAAAATACCCACACCGGCGTGCGCAATTGTTCCGCCAATCGCTGATCTTGGATAGTTAATTATTCTTTTGAACGAGTCATTGAAAGAAACTTTAAATAATTTTATTCTTTCAAGGAAATCTGCAATAGATCCGCTAATTAGCCATACAGAAAGTATGATACCTAGAACAGCTAAAATTGGTCCTTTATACGTAAGAAATAATGTAACCAGACCTGCAACTATTGTTATTAGTATACATATCCAAAACCTTGATAGAACACCTGATAGGTCAGATCTTTTCCAAGATATCATTGGGGCAATACCCATCACTACCACTAGCGGGGTCATAATTGGAATAAAGGTACCGATATAATATGGAGGTCCAACAGAAACTTTTTCTCCTGAGATGGCATCAAGAATTAATGGGTATAATGTTCCTAGAAGGACTGTCGCTGTTGCTGACATTAAAAGAAGATTATTAATCACCAATGAAGCCTCTCTGCTAATAGGAGAGAAAAGGCCTCCACCTTTAAGATTTGGAGCTCTCCAAGTATATAAAGCAAGGGAGCCTCCAATTGTAATAATAAGAAAAACAAGTATAAATACACCTCTCCCAGGATCAGATGCAAATGAATGAACTGAATTTAAAATACCTGATCTAACAATAAAAGTGCCTAATAAGCTAAATGAAAAGGCAAGGATAGCAAGTAAAATGGTCCAACTTTTAAGAGTGTCTCTTTTCTCAACAACTATTGCAGAATGCAAAAGCGCTGTTCCAATGAGCCAAGGCATAAAAGATGCATTCTCAACTGGATCCCAGAACCACCAACCACCCCATCCAAGTTCATAGTATGCCCACCAACTACCTAATGAGATTCCTATTGTCAAAAAACACCAGGCAGCCAATGTCCAGGGCCTGACCCATCGTGCCCATGCTGCATCTACTTTTCCTTCTATTAGAGCTGCTATTGCAAAAGAGAAAGCTATAGAGAATCCTACGTAACCAAGGTATAGAAAGGGGGGGTGAAAAGCTAATCCCGGGTCCTGTAATAGGGGGTTTAGTCCACTTCCATTGATAGGTGTAGGTGAAATTCTAGCGAAAGGGTTTGAGAGAAAGATTAACAAAATTAAAAAGCCAAAACCAATAGCAGCTTGAATAGAAATTACTCTTCCCACTAGGGTTGGAGGCAGATTTTTTGAGAAACTTGCGACAGCAGCTCCAAATAAAGCAAGAATTAGTACCCAGAGAAGTAAAGAACCTTCATGATTGCCCCAAACACCTGATATTTTATACAGTAATGGTTTTTCGCTATGGGAGTTCTGCCAAACATTTAAAACACTAAAATCCGATATTATATAAAGATGCATTAAGCATAAAAAAGCAATTAAAATCAAAATGAGTTGAATTATTGCAGCATATTTTCCGAATAGTACTAAACTATAATCTCTTTTGCTTGCTCCAATTTGCGGAATTATAGCCTGAGATGCAGCAACAATAAGAGCCAGTATCATACAAAATTGTCCAATTTCAGCAGTCATTTAAAGTTTTACTCTCCCTTCCATTGCCCTTCCTTTTTTATAGCATCAGCTATTTCTGGAGGTAAATAATTTTCATCGTGTTTAGCAAAAATCTTACTAGCAATAAATATTTTTTGGGGATTTAACTTTCCTTCCGCTACCACCCCTTGTCCTTCTCTAAATAAATTAGGTAATACACCTTTGAACTCAGCAGCGATACTCATATTGTTATCAGTTATTATAAATAATGTTGTTATTCCGTCTTCTAATCTTCTTATAGAGTTTTTCTTAACTAAACCGCCTAGTTTGAATCTTTTATTTACCTCAATTGTTTTTTTAGACAAAGAAGTTGGAGTTAGAAATAAATCAACTTGTTCATTTAAAGCCAAAAGTGCTAAGCCAAGCGAAATACCTAAAATAAAAATTCCGGATAATAAAAATAAAAGCCTTCGTCTCTTGGGTTTAAGGTTTCTTAACATTATTCTCTTTAAATCTTTTTGAATATGATTTTAGTTCCTCATATGTTTTTAGATTATATTTATTATTTTTATATGATTTTACAAGAAGGGACAGCATAATAATAAGAGTGAAACCAAATGAAGACCATACATAAAGTGCATAACCTCCCATTCCAAAAAAAATATATATTTCATTCATATTGTTTTTCCCAACTTTTAATTATTTTTGCTCTGAAATCATTATCTGAATAGCTCTAATTTTCTGTAATGTAATTTCAGATTGAATCCTGATGATTAGTACGGATATTAAATAGCTTATAAATCCTAACCACATAAATATTAATGGTATTAGAATATCAGAGTGAATTGATGGCCCATCTAATCTAATTATACTTGCTCCTTGATGCAAAGTATTCCACCAATCAACTGAAAATTTAATAATTGGTAGGTTTATAGCTCCTACTAAAGCGATGATTGCTGCCGCTTTTGCTGCTTTATTTTGATCTTCAAATATTTGCCAAACTCCAATGTAGCCAAGATATAAAAAAAACAATATTAAAACTGAAGTTAGTCTGGCATCCCATATCCACCAAGTTCCCCAAGTAGGTTTCCCCCAGAGTGCTCCTGTAATTATAGCAATGATTGTAAATGCAGCTCCAATTGGAGCCGCCGCTTTTGCAATAAAACTTCCCAATGGATTTTTCCATATAAATGATATTGCGCTAGTAATAGCCATGATTGCATAAACAAGAGAAGCTAATGTAGCTGCAGGAACATGTACATAGATTATTCGAACAGTTTCACCTTGTTGATAATCTGGTGGAGCAACAAATAAACCAAGATAGAGACCCAATCCGCATAAAGATATAGCAAGAAGATTACTCCAGGGCAGAATTTTTTCTGAAAGTCTATAGAACTTTCCAGGGTTAGCTAGCTTATGTAATTTTTTCATCTAATAACTATTATCCATTCGATTTTTTCAAATTAACTATTAAAATAAAGTAATCCAAATTCATTCATTCCATATTAATCCTTAATCCTGCTGCTGAAGCGATTGGTGAAAGAACTATCGAGAAGCATAACAAAGAGCCTAAAAGAAGCAACTGTGGTTTAGCGCTTACATTATTAATTGAAGCATCTATGGCGCTTACACCAAATATGAGAACAGGTATATATAGAGGTAAAATTAATAAGGAAATTAAAAGGCTTCCTCTTTTTAAGCTTACCGCAAGGGAAGCGCCAATTGTGCCTATTAGAATTAGTGTTGGTGTTCCTAGTAACATGGTGATAGTTAAATACAATATACCCTTGGAACTCATAGAAAGAATTAAACCAAATATTGGAGACAAAATTACAAGTAAAAGTCCAGTAGTTAACCAATATGAAAGAGCCTTAGCCAAAACAAAAAATTCTAATGGAATTACTGATAAATTAATTATCTCAAGACTTCCGTCCTCATAATCCGCTTGAAAAATTTTATCGAGAGATAAAACACTTGAAAATAGAGCAGAGACCCAGACAATTCCTGGGCCAATTTTAGATAATAATTCATTTTCAGGACCAACACCTAAAGGGAAAAGGCTAATAGACAGAAAGAAAAAAACGATAATATTTAAGTTTGTATTACCTTGTCTGTATGAGAGTTTAAAATCTCGTTTAATTATAGATAAGAATATTTTAAACATTTAATTTTATAAATAAAAAGTATCTGTTTCTAAATTTAAATCTACATGTGTAGCAATTACGACAATTCCTTGATTAGCAAGATGTGCTTCTATTACTTTGCAAAGTTTTAAAACTGACTCTTTATCTAATCCATTTATAGGTTCATCCAGGAGCCAAATTTTCTTTTGAGTAATAGCTAATCTAGATAAGTTAAGCCTTCTTTTTTGCCCCATGGATAAAAATTTAGCAGGTAAATTTTTATAGTTTTCTAGGTTTTGAAATTCAAGGGCTGTTTGAAGTTGATTTTCCATTCCCTCAATCTCAGCCCAGAAAAAAAGGTTTTCATAGCATGACAATGTATTCTTAATTGGATTGTTCTCGCTTAAATAAAAAATTTTATTTTGATATTCTTGCTGATTAGAAAAGATACTTTTCCCTTTGAAAAGTATCTTACCATTAATACTTTTTTGGAATCCTGCTAACATTCTTAAGAAAGTAGATTTACCTGATCCATTTTGACCTTTTATAGTAAAGCTTTTTCCTGAAGAAATTTTTAATGACAGATTCTTTATGACTGTTCTATTTCCTCGATCACATGATACATTTTCTAATATTATTGAGTTTTCATGGTCAATCATTGGTTCGCTTTGTTTATTTGTATTAATTTTTGATATAAAACCTAGCCTAAATAAAATAATTATAAAAATAAATTCTACTTAAAGGTAATTTTGAAAAAATTAATAGTATTATCTTTTAAACTTCATAAATTTGCTTTAAAAACTAATTTTGATGGATTTAAACTATATATTCAAGGGGGTCAGGGGTGATTTCAATAGGCCAGGATACATTTAAGACTAAATCTAAATTATCAATAGGGAGTAATGATTACTTTTACTTTAGTCTTAAAAAGTTAGAAAAATCGCTAAATAAAGATCTTTCCAGGTTACCATTTTCTCTAAAAGTAATATTGGAGAATCTTTTGAGATTTGAGGACGGAAAAACTGTTTTCCTGAAAGATATCAGAGGGCTAGCAAATTGGGGAAATAAAAAAACAAGCAGTGGCGAGATTTCCTATCGACCAGCAAGAGTACTTATGCAAGATTTTACTGGTGTTCCAGCCGTAGTTGATTTGGCTGCGATGCGAGATGCAATGAATTCGCAAGGAGGCAACCCTGATAAGATAAACCCATTATCTCCAGTAGATTTGGTAATAGATCATTCAGTTATGGTTGATAATTTTGGAGATCAGCAAGCATTTAAAAAAAATGTTGATCTGGAGTATATTAGAAACATTGAAAGGTACGAATTTCTTAAATGGGGACAAGCGGCTTCAACAAACTTTAGGGTTGTGCCACCAGGCACAGGAATATGTCATCAAGTTAATCTAGAGTATTTAGCTAAAGTTGTCTGGAGTTCAAAAATAAATAAAAAAAATTATATATTTCCAGATACTTTAGTTGGTACTGATAGTCATACAACTATGATAAATGGTCTGGCTGTTCTAGGTTGGGGTGTAGGTGGAATTGAGGCAGAAGCAGCTATGCTTGGCCAGCCAATATCGATGCTTGTCCCAGATGTTGTTGGTTGTAAATTAATAGGCAAATTAAGAGAAGGAACTACTGCTACGGACTTAGTTTTAACAATTACTGAAAAGTTAAGAAAGAAAGGTGTTGTAGGTAAATTTGTTGAATTCTTTGGAAAGGGGCTCAATTTTCTAACTCTAGCTGATCGGGCTACAATTTCAAATATGGCTCCGGAGTATGGAGCAACTTGTGGGTTTTTTCCTGTTGACAATGAAACTATTGATTATTTGAAATCAACAGCGAGGCCAAATAAACTCATAAAACTAGTAGAAAAATATTATAAAGCACAAGGAATGTGGAGATTTAGTAATTCTCCTGACCCAGTTTACTCTGATGTATTAGAGATAGATATATCATCAGTACAGCCAAGTCTTGCTGGTCCTAAAAGACCTCAGGATAGAGTTTTATTATCCGATGTTAAAAAATCTTTTAGAATCACAGAGAAAAATTATATATCTGGAAAAAAAACTAATAATAAATTAGAAAATTCAAATAGTATTGAGGTCAAGGGACATAATTTCAAATTAAGTAATGGAGATGTTGTTATTGCTGCAATAACGAGTTGCACAAATACCTCTAATCCTGCTGTAATGTTGGGCGCAGGACTATTAGCAAAAAATGCTATAAATTTGGGTTTGAAAGTAAAACCTTGGGTTAAAACATCTTTAGCTCCTGGTTCTAAAGTTGTAACAGAGTATTTGCGTCAGGCAGATCTTCAAAAATATTTTAATAAATTAGGATTCAATCTTGTAGGTTATGGATGCACGACATGTATTGGAAATTCTGGTCCTTTATCAGAAGAAATATCTAGCGCAATTATTTATGGTGATCTAATAACCTCTTCAGTGTTATCAGGTAATAGAAATTTCGAAGGGAGAGTAAGCCCTCTTACTAGAACTAATTATCTAGCATCTCCAATATTAGTCGTGGCTTATGCTATCGCTGGTAATGTAAATAAAAATTTATTAAAGGATCCTATTGGAATAAACAAATTAGGGGAAGGTATTTTTCTAAAAGATATTTGGCCCAATAATTCTGATATAAATAAAATGATAAAAAAAGTTATTAAACCATCTATGTTTAAAAGTCAGTACAAGAGTGTTTTTGAGGGTGATTCTAAATGGAAAAAAATTAAAACAATCAAATCAAAAACTTATAACTGGTCTTCCCAATCCACATACGTAAAGAAACCGCCATACTTTGAAAATATCGACAAAAATAAAGACTTGAAAATCAACCTGAACAATTCAAGAATTTTAGCTCTTTTAGGTGATTCCATTACAACTGATCATATTTCACCTGCTGGTGCTATTAAAGAAGATAGTCCTGCTGGGAAATACTTGAGAAAAAATAATGTAAAACCAATAGATTTTAACTCCTATGGCTCAAGACGAGGTAATCATGAAGTAATGATGCGAGGAACTTTTGCAAATATTAGGCTTAGGAATGAGATGGTGCCTAATACAGAAGGTGGGTATACTATTCATTACCCTAGTAAAAAAGAATTATCAATATACGATGCTGCCATGGAATATAAAAAAGAGAAAATACCTCTTATTGTAATTGCTGGGAAAGAGTATGGTACTGGCTCATCAAGAGACTGGGCTGCAAAAGGCACTTCCTTATTAGGAGTTTCAATAGTTTTAGCGGAAAGTTTTGAGAGAATTCACCGTTCAAACCTTGTTGGAATGGGTGTAATGCCCCTTCAGTTTATTGGGGATCAGAGTAGAAAAAAATTATCTCTTAATGGTGACGAATTAATTGATTTTCTTGGTTTAGATAAGGGCATAACACCTAGCATGGAAATAAAATGTAAAATAAAGTATCCTTCTGGTAAAACAAAAATTATTGATACTCTTTGCAGGATTGATACTTCAAATGAGGTGGAGTATTTTAATAATGGAGGTATACTTCACTTTGTATTACGAAATATGATTAAGGATAGTAAAAAAACTATCTAAACATTTTTATTTTTTAATCTCTATTCCAGAAAGCATAGCTCTACTCAGTCTTTTTGCAAACAGTTGAGCATCTAAAGGAGGGTCTCCTTCTAGAATTCTTGCCTGGTCAAGCAAAAGGAAAGATATATCTTCAAGGGACTTGGCTCCACCTTTTTCCTTGGAAATTTTTGAAATAGACTTTAGAAGCTCATGATTAGGGTTTATTTCAAGAATCTTTTTAGAGACTTCACTTATTCGGCCCTGTTGTTGCAATAGTTTTTCTACATTCATATCCATACTGTCTTCATCTGCAATAAGGCAAACGGGACTTTCTACGAGTCTTTTAGAAATTCTAACATCTTTAACTTGATCTTTTAGATTTAATTTTAATAAAGCTAAGAGGCTATTATTATCCTGATCTAACTTATCTTCATCAATTTTATTTTTTTTAGAACTACCTTCAATTATTGAGTTTAACTCTTGTGACGACTGCGTTACAGATTTAAAATTTAAATTTTTATAGTCAGTAATTAGATTAGTCCAGAAACTATCAATTGATTCGGTTAAGAGTAAAACCTCTATATTATTAGAAATAAAGGCTTCAAGTTGGGGGCTTTTAATAATTGTTTCTTCATTCTCACCGGTAATATAGAAAATATCATTTTGTGTGTCTTTTTTTCTTTCTATGTATTCATCTAAAGTAGTCCACTCGCATTTGTTGGTTGTCCTGAATTTAGCGATATTAAAAATATCATTACGCATTTCAGGCTCTTCATAAAGCCCTTCTTTTAAAACAGCACCAAAATTTTTCCAGAAACTTAGAAATTGATCAGGTTCTTTCTCAGATTTCTTTTTTATTTCTTTAAAGATTCTTTTAATAATATCTTTCCGAATTTTCAAAACTAATGGACTTGATTGCAGAACTTCTCTACTGATATTGAGATTTAGATCTTCAGAATCTACTACACCTTTTAAAAATCTTAAGTAGGGTGGAACTAATCCAGGCATCTGATCGGTAACAAAAACTTTTTTAACATAAAGTTTTACGTTATGTTTTCTAGCAGGATCGAACAAATCAAAAGGTTTAATTGAAGGTATGAATAAAAGTAGCGTATATTCTATTTTTCCCTCAACCTTTGAATGTAGTGTTAGCCAAGGATCATCAAAACTTTGCCCAACGTGATGATAAAAATCCTTATACTGATCTTTTGATACCTCAGATTTTTGTCTTGTCCATAATGCAGAGGCAGAATTAACTTCCTCCTCTTTTTCGCCTTTAATTATAATTGGAACCCCAATATGATCAGAATATTTTTTAACTATCACTTTGAGTTCGGTTTTATCTAAGAATTTTTTTTCTTCTTTTTTTAGATGAAGAATAACAGAGGTACCTCTTATTTCTCTATTTGATTTCTGAATGGTAAAATCACCAAGACCATCCGATATCCATCTCCATGACTCATTGGACCCTGCTTTTTTTGAGATTACCTCAACTTTTTTTGAGACCATGAAAGTTGCATAAAAACCTACTCCGAATTGACCAATCAATGATACGTCATCATGATTCTCATTGTCAGAGGTCATCTCTACAAATGCACTAGTACCAGATCTGGCTATTGTCCCTAGATTTTCAGTAAGTTCAGCTTTATTCATTCCTATTCCATTATCAGAAACTGTTAGAGTTTTATTTTTTTCATCAACTTCTATTTCGATTCTAAATTTAACATCATCTGATATTAGGTCAGGCTTTGTAACACTTTCGTATCGCAATTTGTCGCACGCATCAGAGCTATTAGATATTAATTCCCTAAGAAAAACCTCTTTATCGCTGTATAGAGAGTTTGCTACTATATGCAGAAGTTTACTTACTTCAGCTTGAAAACTGTGCTTTTCTTCAGTTATATCGGTCTTTTTATTCATATTTTTTCCCTAAAACTGGTTAATCTTACAAATACATAGATTTTATTTATTTACCAATTAAACCAGATAATATAGGTATTTAAATTACTAAAAAAATCAATAGTTTTTTACAAAAATTATATCCGATTATTTTTTTTTTATGAGGAGTAGGTATGACTAGGAGAAAAATTGCCCTTATTGGTGCAGGAAATATTGGCGGAACTTTAGCTCATTTAATTGGCTTGAAACAACTAGGTGATGTTGTCCTTTTTGATATAGCAGATGGTTTACCACAAGGAAAAGCTCTTGATATGGCTGAATCTACTCCAGTTGAAGGTGTTGATATTAGCTATCAGGGTACGAAGTCCTATTCTAAAATTAAGGGTGCTGATGTCATTATAGTTACGGCCGGTATTGCCAGAAAACCGGGTATGAGTAGGGATGATTTAATTGAAATAAATACACAAGTTATGAAATCAGTTGGTGAAGGAATTAAGAGATTTGCCCCTGAAGCATTTGTAATTTGTATAACTAATCCATTAGATGCAATGGTTTGGGCTTTGAGAAAATATTCTGGTCTTAATCATAAAAAAGTTGTTGGAATGGCCGGCGTTCTTGATTCTGCAAGATTTAGATATTTCTTATCACAAGAATTTAAAGTTTCTGTCGAGGATGTAAGTGCTTTTGTTTTGGGAGGTCATGGAGATACCATGGTTCCACTTGTAAGATATTCAACAGTTGCAGGCATCCCAATTCCAGATTTAGTTAAAATGGGTTGGATAACAGATAAAAAGCTTGATGCTATTGTTCA
The DNA here is from genome assembly GCA_002938125.1 of Alphaproteobacteria bacterium MarineAlpha2_Bin1. GTDB lineage: Bacteria > Pseudomonadota > Alphaproteobacteria > SHVP01 > SHVP01. The sequence continues at coordinate 9,272 of PTLN01000012.1, read as the reverse complement.
AAGAACTCGTGATGGAGGTGCTGAAATAGTTGGTTTACTTAAAACTGGATCAGCATTTTACGCACCAGCAGCTTCAGCTATATCAATGGTAGAGTCCTACCTTTATGATAAAAGAAGAATACTTCCTTGCGCTGCATATTTAAATGGTGAATATAATGTAAAAGGGCTATATGTAGGAGTGCCTGTTGTAATTGGTTCGAAGGGTGTAGAAAAAGTTATAGAAATTAAACTTAATTCGGATGAAAGATCAATGTTCAACAAATCAGTCAAGGCAGTTAAAGACCTTGTCGGATCAATAAAAAATATTGATAAAAAAATTAGCAAGAAAAATAAGTAAAGATTAAAACTATGAATATTCATGAGTATCAAGCAAAAGAGATTTTAAAAAAATATGGAGTAAAAACTCTTAAAGGTTTTGTTACCTCTTCTTTGGGTGAAATAAATAAAATTGCAGATAACCTAGGCGGAAATGTATGGGTTGTTAAAGCTCAAATTCACGCTGGTGGAAGGGGAAAAGGAGGCGGTGTCCAAGTAGCCAAATCTAAATCTGAGTTATTAGAGAAGTCTTCAAAAATTCTTGGAATGAATTTAATTACTCCACAAACAGACGCGGATGGGAAAAAAGTAAATAAAATTTATATTGAACAAGGAGCTGAGATTTCAAGAGAATTATATTTTAGCATTCTAATTGATAGAAAATCTTCAAATATTACATTTCTTGCATCGACAGAGGGAGGAATGGATATTGAAGAAGTGGCAAAAAAATCGCCAGATAAAATTATTAGAATTTCAATAGACAATTCTATTGGGGTGATGCCGTACCATGTTAGAAGGCTATCTTATTTCCTAGAATTAGATAAAAGTTTTTTTAAGGAGCTAGAATCTTTTTTGTCATCTTCTTATGCTGCATTTAAATCTTCCGATGCAAGTCTTCTTGAGATAAATCCATTAATAGTTACTTCGAAAAACTCACTTATTGCTCTGGATGCTAAAATGAATTTTGATGATAACGCTCTATTTCGCCAGAAAGAAATACTAGATTATAGGGATGAAACAGAAGAAGATCCAGTTGAGCTAATAGCGTCTAAATATGATCTCAGCTATATAAAGTTAGATGGCTCCATCGGTTGTATGGTCAATGGAGCAGGTCTTGCTATGGCAACGATGGATATAATCAAACTTAACGGCGGAGAACCTGCTAATTTTTTAGATGTTGGTGGTGGTGCAACTAAGGAGAAAGTGACCGAAGCATTTAAATTAATTATGTCTGATAAGAATGTTAAAGGTATTTTAGTGAATATTTTTGGAGGTATAATGAGATGTGATATTGTGGCAGATGGAGTTGTATATGCTGCTAGAGAAATAAATTTAGAAGTTCCTTTAGTTGTTAGGTTAGAAGGCACGAATGTTGAAAAAGGTAAAGAAATTTTAAAAAATTCTAATCTTAAAATTATTTCTGCAGATAATCTTGGTGATGCAGCAAAAAAAATTGTTAAATCAATTGGGAAAAATTAAAATGAGTATTCTTGTAAATTCAAAAACAAAAGTTATTTGTCAAGGTTTTACCGGATCACAAGGTACGTTCCATTCTGAGCAAGCTCTAAATTATGGAACTAAAGTTGTTGCAGGCGTCACTCCTGGTAAGGGAGATACAAAGCACTTAGGTTTACCAGTATTTAATACTGTTCATGAAGCAAAATATTCTACCAATGCAGATGCATCTGTTATTTATGTTCCTCCCCCCTTCGCAGCTGATGCAATTCTTGAAGCAATTGATGCAGAAATTGGTTTAATCATATGTATAACTGAAGGTATACCTGTTATAGATATGGTTAATGTAAAAAAAGCTCTTAATAACTCTAATTCTAGATTAATAGGCCCTAATTGCCCGGGGGTAATTACACCAGATGAATGTAAAATTGGTATTATGCCAGGCCATATTCATAAAAAAGGTAAAACTGGAATAGTTTCAAGATCAGGGACTTTAACTTATGAGGCTGTTGCTCAAACTTCGGCGGTTGGTTTAGGTCAATCTACTTGTGTTGGTATAGGTGGGGATCCAATAAACGGAACTAATTTTGTGGATTGTATCAAAATGTTCCTTGATGATGATGAGACAGACTCAATTATTATGATTGGTGAGATTGGTGGAAGCGCCGAAGAGGAAGCAGCAGATTTGGTTAAAGAATCAAAAATTAAAAAACCTACTATTGGGTTTGTTGCTGGCTTGACCGCCCCTCCTGGAAGAAGAATGGGTCATGCCGGTGCCATTATTTCTGGTGGAGAAGGGGGTGCAGAAGAAAAGATTTCTGCAATGTTGTCAGCTGGAATTGTAATTGCAGACTCGCCTGCACTTATAGGTATAACTTTACTAAATCATATTGGTAGCTAAATCTAAGCTCTTGGGTGTTTGGATGAATGAACTTTGTAAAGGTAATCATTGTCTGCTTCAGCATATAATTGCGTTGTTGATAGTGAGGAGTGACCTAATAATTCTTGAATAGTTCTTAAATCACCACCTTTAACCATAAGATGTGTAGCAAAACTATGCCTGAGTGAATGAGGAGTTGCAGATTTTGGTAAATCTAATTTTTTTCTTACTTGTCTAAACTTCCTTTGAACAACTCCAGCATTAAGCCTTTTTCCATATTTGCCATAGAAAATTGGACTTTCTGGTGATTTTTTATGAGGGCAATCATAAATATATGATTCTATTTGTTCAGAAACTATTGGTAAAACAGGAATAAGTCTTTCTTTTTTTCCCTTGCCAATAACTTTAATGGAATTATTGATAGGCAAAATATTTTGATTTAACTGTAGGGCTTCATCTATTCTTAAACCACAACCATACAATATGAAAAAAAGGGCAATATCGCGTTTAACTACCCAATAGTCATTTTGATTATTAGTATTTATTTCATTTTCAAAAGATTTCGCTTCGTTTTCAGAGAGTGGTTTTGGAAAATTATTTTTTCTCTTAGGGGATCTGAGTTGCAAGACACAAGTATTATTGATAATTTTATTTTTATTAAGAAATTTGAATAAACTTTTGATAGTTGAAATAGATCTCGCTATGGATGCGTTGACTGAACCGTCCGTCTTTCTTTTTGCGAGAAAAGAACGTAGGTCAGTTACTGTAATTTTTTCTAAATCCTTCTTCGAAATTTCCTTACCTATAAATTCTGATAAAAATTGAAAAAATATTTTTAAATCATTTGAATAACTTTTAATTGTGTTTAATGACAGGCCTTTCTCTAAAAATACCCATTCAAAAAAGTTATTAATCTCATATAATAAGTCATTTTTTACTATTTTATTAAGACTTGGTGAATATTTCTTGATTTGATTTTTTTCTATTGATTTTGCCATAATTGTATGTGTGAGTTTAGGCACTGTCTAAGAAATTTAAGTAGTTCTGTTCCCTGTCTTTCGTCAAAATGTTCTGAGTCTTTAGATCCTAAAACTAGAAAAACAGCTGGTGATCCATTAAATAAATTTAATTGAATAATAGCAGTGGATAGAATTTTTTCTGAGAAATTAGTGAAAAAAAACTCATTTTTTTTTGAAGTCTTAGAGAGAAATATGTATTCATTTTCAATAATAAATGGCTTAAGACTTTTTGTTCTAACAAAAATTATCTTTTTATCAAAATTATATTCTTTTTTATTTTTTGTCTCTTCGAAAATCAAATTAACATAATCTAAGCCCAATAACTTCTCAGATTCATAAAGAATAAATTGAGTTAATTCATCTAATGACTTTGTTTTAATAATTTCAATTACAAAATTATTAATTTTTTCCTGACTTTTTTGATTTTCTTTTGCGAGGAAGATTAATTCAGAATTACTATCTTTTAATTTTGAAATATTATTTTGTAATGACTCAACCATATATTGTTGTATATCAACAAGATTATCTTTACTTCTAGATGGTGGGGTTATAAATTCGAATAATTCAGGATTTTCTTTAAAGATTTTGGGGTTTTTTTGTAAAAATTCTTTCACATCATTATACTTGATCTTTATATTATTTTTTTTGTGAGTTTGGTTTTTATTCATTATATTATTTTGTATTAATTGTTTGTTTGCTTTTTTTCCAGTCATCTAAAAAGCTTTTTAGACCTATATCTGTAAGAGGATGTTTAAACAATTTGTGTAATATGCTTGGTGGTAGAGTGCTCACATCTGCTCCTACTAAAGCAGCTTCGACTAAATGGTTTGGATGTCTTAAAGATGCTGCAAGAATTTGAGTTTCATATTCAGGGTAATTATCATAGATTGAACGTATATCTTGAATGAGCTGCATCCCGTCGTGACTGATGTCATCAAGTCTTCCAATAAATGGGGAAATATATGTTGCTCCACATTTTGCTGCTAGTAATGCCTGGGATGGGCTAAAACACAATGTAACATTTACATTAATATCTTTGTTTCTTAATTCAGAACAGGCCTGCAAGCCATCTTTTGTTAACGGAACTTTTATAACAATCTTCTCAGAGATATGTATCAATTTTTGGGCTTCTTTTATCATTTCATTACAATCAGTTGCGGTTACTTCAGCGCTTATTGGGCCATTAACAAGATTGCAAATTTCGTCGAGTACCTCAAAAATATCTCTATTACTAGCGGCAATTAAAGATGGATTTGTGGTAACTCCATCTATAATTCCGAGTGGAATAAGTTCCTTAATCTCTTGAATGTTTGCTGTATCTATAAAAAACTTCATAAAATTTGTTCGCTTTATCACAGTTTTAGATTTATGAACAGTATGATTATTGTAAAATAAAATATAATATTAATTTCTTGTGTGAACAATACTCTATGATAACTAATAAATCTAGATCCAATCAACAAAAGATTATTTCTGTTATGGTTCCTTACAAAATAGATGGGCCTTTTCAGTATTTTGCTATTCAAGGGACTTTTTTTTCTCCTGGTGATTTTGTTAGTGTGCCTTTTGGTAAAAAAACTATAATAGGAGTTGTCTGGATAAACCATCCCAAAAATAAAGTTGACTCAAGTAAATTAAAAACTGTAATAGAAAAATTAGATATACCTCCTATTTCAAAAGATTTATTATCACTGATAGAATGGGTTTCTGATTATACTTTGTGTCCTCTGGGATCAGTATTGAAGTTAGCAATGCCACCAGCAAATTTTTCAATTAGCCAAAATAAAAAAAAATTATTATCTTATGAAGGGAAGCTTCCAAAGAGATTAACAGTTGGGAGATCAAAGGTATTAAATTTTCTTAAAAGGCATCCTGCATCTAGCTTAGAGGATATAGTTAAATTTACACATGTATCAAAAAATATTGTTAAAGTTTTAATTAGGCAAGGCTATGTCAGAGAAAAAATAGTTAAGGAAGATAGATTATTTAGGGAGGAAATATTTAATGAAACAATATCAAAATTAACTAAAGATCAATTAGGAGTTTCAAAAAGAATTATTTCTGAAGTGAATAAAAATAATTTTTCTGTAACTCTTCTTGATGGAGTTACCGGCTCCGGTAAGACTGAGGTTTATTTTGAAGCTATTTCTGAAGTAATTAAAAAAGGTAATCAAACACTAATAATGTTACCTGAGATTTCTTTAACAGAACAATGGTTAGAAAAATTTAATCGAAGGTTCGGATCTGAACCAGTTGTATGGCATTCAAACATTTCAAAAAAAGAGAGAGTGAATGCTTGGGAAAAAATTTCAAAAGGAAAAGCAAAAGTGGTTGTAGGTGCAAGATCTTCTCTTTTTCTTCCTTTCAAATATTTAGGTCTGATTATTATTGATGAAGAACATGATTTATCATATAAACAGCAAGAAAATGTTATCTATAATGCACGAGATATGGCGATAGTAAGAGCAAAAATATTAAAAAAACCAATATTGTTAGTATCAGCCACACCATCACTAGAAACACTTTATAACGTCAAGGTAAAAAAATATGGTTTATTGAATCTAAAAGAAAGATATGGATATGCAAAACTACCTAATATTTCAATAATAGATTTAAATAACGAAAAACTAATTGCTAATAGATGGATATCAAATAGTCTTACAGAAGAAATAAATAAATGCTTGCTAAAGAAACAACAAGCTATGTTGTTTCTTAATAGAAGAGGTTATGCTCCACTTACTTTATGCAGAAAGTGTGGTCATAGGTTAGAGTGTAGTAATTGTAGCTCCTGGCTTGTTTTACATAAATCACTAAATAAGATGTTATGCCATCATTGTGATTATTCAGTAAATTATCCTGAAAGATGCCAAAAATGTGATACGGAAAACTCTCTTGTATTAATTGGCCCTGGTATTGAGAGATTATCAGAGGAGGTTAGTAAAATTTTTCCTCAAGCAAAACAGGAGGTTCTATCTAGTGACTTATTGACTAATTCGAAAGAAACGGCAAAGTCATTTGAGAGGATTAAAAAAGGTGAAGTTGATATAATTATTGGAACTCAAGTTATTTCTAAAGGTCATCACTTTCCTTATTTAACTCTTGTTGGAGTAATTGATGGTGACATAGGTTTAGTTGGTGGAGACATACGAGCGAATGAGAAAACTTTCCAATTACTTTATCAAGTTTCAGGGAGAGCTGGCAGAGGAGACTTGGAAGGGTTAGCATTTATTCAAACCTACTATCCAAATTATCCAGTTATGCAATTAATAAAAAAAGGTTTAAGAGATCAATTTCTAGATAATGAATTAGATAATAGAAAGTCAAACCTTATGCCTCCATTTGGAAAATTAGCATCCGTGATTATATCTTCTCCAGATGAAAATGAAGCAAAGGTGTTAGCTCAAAAACTAGCAAAAATTGCACCTTTAAGGAAAGATATTAAATTACTTGGTCCAGTTTCTGCTCCTATAAAATTTTTAAGAGGAAGGCATAGATTTAGATTACTGTTAAAAGCGAAGAAAAGTGCTAAAATCCAAGCGTATATCAAAGATTGGATATTATTTAATAAATACCCTAAGCGAGTTAAGGTTCAAATAGATATAGATCCATATACTTTCTTGTAAAGTCAAATTAATTTGATCTTTGGTATATCTTGAAAGCTATTGTAGCAAAAAAATATGCTATTAACGAAAAAACTAGAAGTAATAAGCAATTAAAAACTACTATAGACCAATTTTCACCTGAAATAGAATTTCTTGCAGCGCTTACTGCCCAGTTAACTGGATTAAAAAAAGAAATTACTTTTACCCAATCTGGAATCAAAGCTTCTGACATAAATGCTGCCGATAAAAATGTAAGTGGTAACCCAAAGAAATTAATAATAGCTATAAGGTTCTCCTCCCTTTTAGTTAGAAGCGCTAAGCCGCTTGATAAGGCCGAGAAGCCAGAACCAATTAGTATCGCTGAGATTAAAATTCCAAGAATTCCAATAATACCACTTTCGATTTTTGCTCCTAGAATATACCCCAAAACTAATATAATTATAGATTGAACTAATACAGTTAAAGAAGCGTGAAGTACCCTTGCCGCTATAATTGCACCTCTATTAACCGGTGTAGAGAGAAGTCTATCCATTACACCAAGGTTTAAATCATAAATTAAGCCCATTCCTGACCAAGCTGATCCAAACATTGCAGTCATTATAACTACTCCTGGAGTAAGAAAAGCTATATAGGAATTGCTATCAAAGCCTGGTATTTCAACAACTTTCTGGAATAATTGACCAAAAATAGTTAGCCATATTACTGGTTGAACAAGAGTTACAGCAATCCATATTGGTAATCTTAATGTTGCAAGCGTATGTCTTTTCAGCAGCTGCATAGTATCAAATATGAATATGTACAATTTTTCGATCATCAATTAAATATCTTGGTCAAACCTATGCCCAGTAAATTTTAGGTAAACATCATCAAGTGTGGGCGAATTAAAGCTAAATGAATTAACGTCAATAGATTTTCTTTGAAGTTCAATAATAAGCGATGGAAGAATTTTTTTTCCATTAGTTACTTGAAGAACAATTCTATCACCTTCTATATTTGTTGAATTAACGCCATTCAAATTTTTTAATATATTTGAAGCAATACTAATTTCATTTTCTATCTCTAAAGTGACTATATCACTTGAAATTTTTGATTTTAACTCAGATGGCGTTCCTTCTGTTACAACTCTACCTTTATCAATAATTGCTATTCTATCACAAAGGTAGTCAGCTTCTTCTAAATAATGTGTTGTTAGAAGGACAGTAATTTTCTTTTGTTTCTGTAGATATTTAAGATCATTCCAAAGTTTTCTTCTTGATTCTGGATCTAAACCAGTAGACGGTTCATCAAGGAAAAGAACCTTGGGCTCATGAACTAGACCCATTGCAATTTCTAGTCGCCTTTTCATTCCGCCAGAATAGGTATTAACTAATTTTCTTGATACAGAACTTAGCCCAACCCATTCAAGTAGATGGCTAACTCTTTTATTGATATCTTTTCTTGGTACTCTCTCTAATTGTGCTTGAAGTAGTAGATTTTCTTTCCCTGTTGCCCAAGCATCTACACCAGTAGACTGAGCTACATATCCCATTAATAGTCTTACTTCTGTTGGAGACTTAGAAACATTAAATCCTGCGATATGGGCATTCCCATCCGAAAGATTTGATAATGTTGATAAAATTCTAACAGTGCTACTTTTTCCTGCTCCATTTGGCCCTAGAAGGCCAAAAATTTCCCCAAAATTTACAAAAAAAGAAACACCTGATATGGCTTTTACCCCATTTTTGTATGTTTTAGAGAGGTTTTCTACATTTATTGCTATTTCTTTTTTTTGCATATTTTGAAGTGTTTCTTAGAAAATTATTGTTAAAATTCAGTAACTTGCAATGAAATAATAATTTAATTACTCCGAATAGTATGTTAAAATTAGGATGGTGCCCTAGTTGCGAAGTATTTCCCTGTGTGCTAGGTATCCCATTAAAAGTCAAATAAGACTATTTATAACTTATGTATTTTTATACACTGAGGTCAACTAACAAAAAATAAAATATAATATTAGGGATATATAAGGAATATTAGGGACGGATAAATTGTCTGAAGCATTGGAAGAAACATCAACTATTTCAAAAAGATATGCTGAAGCGCTTTTCGAGCTTGCCGCAGAGAGAGGTGCAGTTGATAGAGTTGGTGAAGACTTAGAACATATTACAAAAATGTTACATGAAAGTGTTGAGCTAAGTCATATGATTAATAGCCCCATAATTAGTAAAGAAGATCAAATAAATACTATGTCAGAATTAACTGAAAGAACTGGCATGGATGTGTTATCTAGAAATTTTGTTG
>PTLN01000119.1 GCA_002938125.1 Alphaproteobacteria bacterium MarineAlpha2_Bin1 | reverse complement strand
AGGAATCATGGAACACATAGAGGAAGCAGGTATTCATTCTGGAGACTCTGCTTGCTCTCTTCCGCCATTTTCACTTGATGCTAACACTTTAGAGGAAATTAAAAGACAGACCAAAATTCTTGCAAAAAAATTAAATGTTATAGGTCTTATGAATGTTCAATTTGCAATAAAAGAAAATGATATATTTATTTTAGAGGTAAACCCAAGAGCAAGTCGAACAGTTCCGTTTGTTGCCAAGTCTACAGGAATTCCAATTGCAAAAATAGCATCAAAAATAATTGCAGGCAGAAAACTCAGAGAATTTAATTTAACAAACAAATTATTAAATTATACTTCCGTTAAAGAAGCAGTATTTCCATTTAAAAAATTTCCTGGGGTAGACACAATCTTAGGTCCAGAAATGAAATCTACGGGTGAAGTTATGGGAATTGATAAAGATTTTGAAGGAGCATTTGCTAAATCACAAATTGCAGCAGGAATAAATCTGCCTTTATCAGGAAGTGTTTTTATTTCTGTTAAAGATAAGGATAAAAAAAATGTAGTTGAACAAGCTAAAAAATTGGTTGAACTTGGTTTTGATATTATCGCCACGAAAGGAACATCTGAATTTCTCTCTTCTAGTGGAATATCTCTTTCTACAATAAATAAAGTAAAGGAAGGAAGACCGCATATTGTTGATTTAATTAAGGATGGAAAAATTCAGCTTATTTTTAATACCACTGAGGGAAAGCAAGCCATATCAGATAGTTATGAACTTAGAAGAGAGGCTTTAAACCAAAGTATACCATATTATACAACAATTTCAGGTGGTATTGCTGCAACAAAGGCAATAGAGAGGATAAAAACAGGTAATCTTGAGGTATATCCTATTCAAAAATACTTTAAGATCTGAAAAAAATTTATAAAATGAATATAGAAAAATAGTTCAACAAAATAGGGATAATCTTATGGCACGTGAACCAATGACTGTAAGAGGTTATAATAAGTTAAAAGATGAACTAAAATTACTTAAATCAGAAGAGAGACCGTCTGTAATCAAAGCTATTGAAGAAGCGAGAGCTCACGGAGATTTGTCAGAAAATGCTGAGTACCACGCGGCTAAGGAAAAACAAGGCTTAATTGAGGGAAGAATAGTTGAAATTGAAGATAAACTTAGCAGAGCCGAAGTCTTTAACCCATCAGAATTAAATAGTACAAATATTACTTTTGGGGCAACAGTCACTTTAATTGACGAAGACACAGATGAAGAAGTAAAATATCAAATCGTTGGTACTGATGAGTCAGATATAAAAAATGGTTTGCTATCAATTACATCTCCTGTAGGACGAGCTCTTATTGGAAAATCTGAGGGTGATAATGTTGAGGTTAAAACACCTAAAGGCACAAAAGATTACGAGATAATTAAAGTTGAGTTTATATAAAAAAATTTTTCTTTATTTGCCTAAAAATCAAGTTATTTTAATGAAGACACTTTATTTATAAGTATTATTAAATTTTTTTGGTAGGTTTATTTGACAGATATATGGATAATTACTGATGGTAAAAAAGGTACTGAAAATCAATGTATAGGTTTAGCTGAGTCATTAGATCAAGAATATAAATTAATTCGAATTAAACCTCTTTTTGGAATTAATCATCTACCAAGTATTTTATGGACATTACCACTAGGCAAATTACCTTTGTTTTTTTTATACGGAAGTAAAGAAATTTTATCATTTAATCTTCCAAAAGTTATCATTGCCTCTGGAAAGGCTAGTGTAGGTATATCAATAATCTTAAAGAAATATAAAAAAGACAAAATAATGGTAATACAGATTCAAGACCCTAGAGTAAGTTCAAGATATTTCGACATTGTTTCCAGTCCATTGCATGATGATACTCTGGGAAATAACGTAATCAAAACCTTTGGAGCATTAAATAGAATAAATACCAGATCTATCTCAAAGGCAAAAATAGAATTCAGAGAGGATTTCTCTGCTTTCAAAAAGCCTATTATTGCTCTACTTATCGGCGGCGAAAATAAACACTTTAAAATGAGACAAAAAGAAATCAAAGATCTTGTAGCAATGCTTAACAAACTACAAAATGATAGAGATACTACCATATTAACAACATTTTCTAGGCGGACTAGTCCAAAAATTAAAAATTTTTTAAAAAGTAATCTAGAAAACTATATTAATATCACTTGTAGTCAGAAAAAAGATAACGCTTATTTTGGTTACTTAGCTTATGCTGACTACTTTGTTGTTACTGAGGACTCTATTTCTATGGTTTCAGAAGTAGCTACCACAGGTAAACCAGTTTATGTATTTCAATTAAAAGGAAAAAGTAAAAAATTTGAAAAATTTTATGAACAACTTTACAATAGAAAAGCAATCAGAAATTTTAGAGGAATCATTGAAGAACCATGGAAATATGAAAGTTTAAATGATACATACAAAGTCACAAAATACTTAAAAGATAACTTTCCAAATTATTTTAAAGATACTAAGTAATTTTTTAATATCTTTTATACAAATAGGAATTAAATTGAAATGCAAGAATACAGGTCAAAAGTTATAATTCTAGGTTCTGGGCCAGCAGGCTTATCTGCTGCAATTTATTGTTCTAGAGCAAATCTCCAACCATTACTTATCCATGGAATACAACCTGGCGGACAAATGACAATTACTACTGATGTGGAGAACTACCCTGGATTTGAAGATGTTATTCAAGGCCCTTGGCTAATGGAGCAAATGCAAAAACAAGCTCAGAAAGTAGGAACAAAATTTATAAATGATAACATTTCTTCAGTGGATTTTTCACAAAAGCCATTTAAATGTTTTGGAGATTCAGGAAATAAATATGTCAGTGATATAATAATTATCTCAACTGGAGCACAAGCCTCTTGGTTAGGATTAGATAGTGAAGAGAAGTATAAAGGTTTTGGAGTTTCTGCTTGCGCTACTTGTGACGGTTTTTTTTTCAAAGAAAAAAACGTAGCAGTTATTGGCGGAGGTAATACGGCAGTTGAAGAAGCTTTATATTTAACCAATCATGCAAGAAAAGTTACTCTTATCCATAGAAGAAATGAATTAAGAGCAGAAAAAATTCTTCAGGAACGACTATATAATAATGATAAAATTGAAATTATCTGGGATACTGTTGTTGAGGAAGTAATAGGGTCCGAAAACCCACTTAGTGTTGAAAAAATAAAATTAAAAAACCTTTTAACTCAAGATACAACTTATCTTAATATATCGGGACTATTTATTGCAATAGGCCATATACCTAACACAGGGTTATTTAAAGATTTTATTAAAATGGATAATGCTGGATATATAATTACAAAACCTGACTCAACTAAAACAAATATTGATGGCATTTTTGCTGCTGGAGATGTTCAAGACAGCATTTTTAGACAAGCTGTAACAGCTGCCGGAACAGGTTGTATGGCTGCTTTAGAAGTAGGAAAAAAAATTGCTGAGGAAAAAAAATAAAAATAATGATATTTTTCTATAATAAAATTATATTAATACTAATTAAAGAAAAACTAGATGACAATGATGCAAAAATCCGAAGTTTTAACCACCAAGTTTCAATCATGCTCTTAAAGAAAAAAATTATGTCAAAAAATAGCAGGGATATAAGCAATAACCCAGAATAAGCAAAACTATATTTTTCACTGTTTGAGCTTGCATTAAAAATTATACTCCATGAAAGTACAATTGGAATTATGGAATTCAAAATGAAAATTAAATAATTATTAAAACTTACCCTTTCGCTTGAATTTACACTTAAAAAAATGATTACCCAGTTTGATCCACAAACAAAACTTATAATTAATCCAGAATATATAATAATAGGAAATAGAAAAAAATTATAATTCTCCGATGTAATTACAAAAATTAAGCCCAGAATAAACGGCAAAGCACCAGCACCAGTTACTAAATAGGCAATTATTTTAAATTTTCGATCTGTATTTTGCGAATCTATGAGCATTTTACATAAATAATTTTCTACTTAACTTCATTCCAGAATAAATATTTGATACAAACTCTTCATACCCGTTATAAATAAGAGTTGGCACTCTTTTATCTGATCCTAGTACTCTTTCGGTTGATTGACTCCATCTTGGGTGAGGAAAATCAGGATTAACATTAGCCCAAAAACCATATTCTTTAGGCTGGAGTGACTCCCAAAATGTATTAGATCTTTTATCTGAAAAAGTAATTCTTTTAATAGATTTAATCGATTTAAAACCGTATTTCCATGGCACTGCTAGTCTAATTGGACCGCCATGCTGGGGAACAAGTTTCTTGCCATAAGCGCCAATTACTATAAAGGATAGCTCATTTTTAGCTTCTTGAAATGTAAGGCTTTCTGTATATGGCCATGGATACCAGTATTGTTTTTGACCAGATGCAACCGATGGATCTAAAAATGATTCAAATTGAATAAACTTAGGATTTCCAATAGGTTTTGCTAAATTTATAAGATGATTAATTTCAAAACCTATCCATGGTACCACCATAGACCAAGCCTCCACACATCTATGACGGTAAACTCTCTCTTCTAAAGGCATTGACTTAATCAAATTATCTATGTCAATACTAATTTTTTTTTCAACCATACCATCAATTATAATTTCCCAAGGCCTAAGTTTTAATTTACTAGCTTTTTTCCAAATCTCTTTATGCGAACCAAATTCAAAAAAATTATTATACTTTCCATTTATTTCTTCTGGAGTAATTTTTCTTTCAGTTTTGTATTTGGTATTATTTTTAAAAGATAATGGATAATCTTTCGAATTTGCAAAAGAAGGAAAACCTGTAAGAGATAAACCAGCTGAGGAAATAGTTAGCATTGTAGATGAAAGAAATTTTCTTCTATTATAAAAATAAACCTCAGGAGTAACTTGGTTCTCTTCAATATTCCATTTATTCTTTTTAAGAATTTTCATCTAAAAAACCTTCCTCTAGAGAAAAAATACATTTGAATTTTTCTATGACTACTGGCATTTCTGGAGTAGTTTTCTTATTTATAATTTTTAACTCTCGTGACCAATATTCTTCATGTAATTTTTTCCAAATATTAAGGTCTCGTACTGGTGGCCCGTCTAAATTAGTATGTTCTTGTGAAATTTCTTTAAAATACATCAACTCTAGTTTTAACACTTGAACAACTGCAAAAGGATTACCGAGAAAATCTACATGCAAAATACACTCACCAATACTTGATTTTGACCAGGGATATATTTCATGCAACCATGGAAGAGAATATGTCCCAACTTTTTCATGTCTAACTATATATAAGCCAATCTTTTCTGAAATCTCTTGGTTCCATCCAATACATCTTATTTTA
>PTLN01000118.1 GCA_002938125.1 Alphaproteobacteria bacterium MarineAlpha2_Bin1 | reverse complement strand
TGAACTCTCCATAGTGACTTTGTGACCTTGAATAATTTTCTTTATTACATCGAGTGATTTAGAATTTAAGTAAGCACCACCAAGCTTATAACTTTCAAAGGCTTCAAAAGTTAGTGGTACCCATTGCTTAACAGTCTCAAGCATTGCATCTGCATAAGCCCTGATTTCATATTGAGCATGACTATCAGATCTCAAGCTTAGAAAATGTAGAAGATTATGTAAATCAATTTTCCAATACCATTGTGTATAATAGTTTAACGACAAGTTCATGCGAGCAAGTTCTCTTGATAAACCTGTTTCATCACTATTTTTGTCTGAAAACCCATCAAGAAGCTTTTCATAGTCATTATAAAGTTTTTCAGAGTCTTCAATCAAAAGATCTAACACTTTCTTGGCATTATCACCTTCAAGAACAATACCTCTACCTTGTTTATTTGAATTACTTTGAGATGCTAAATTCTCCGCATTGGGAATATAATACTCTTTATCAAGGACTGAATATCTTGCTGAATATTCATTTACGCTTGCTGTTCTATGCCTTATCCATTGCCTTGCTACAAAAATTGGAAGTTTGACATGATACTTTATCTCACACATTTCAAAAGGTGTTGAATGTCTATGTCTCATTAAATAATTTATCAAACCTTTATCAGCGGATACATGTTTAGTTCCTTTACCATAAGAGACTCTGGCAGCTTGGACAATTGATGTATCATCTCCCATATAATCAATCACCCTTATAAATCCATGATCAAGAACCGGAATAGATTTATATAATATTTGTTCTAATCCGTCAGAAACAACTCTCTTTGTCTCTTCAGTTTTAGACCTTTGAACTTTAATTTCTTCAATTTGCTCTTTGGTTAAGCCGGACAACTTTTTTCCTAATTTAATTGTAAATAAATAAAATATTTAATTTGATGTTATATGTATTAATATTATTTGAAAACAAAATTAATATTAATAGCCATTTATTATCAATATTTCGCAAGAAAATATCATTAATACTAATAAATTAAAAAAAACTTCTGATTATGATTAGAAAGAAGGATTGGAATAATTTGAACTTCGTTCTATAATCTAAGTGCTGTTTTTTCAGCTATAATGATAAACGTTAATCAAAATAAGCGTAGCGGACCCGGGGGCAGTACCCGGCGCCTCCACCAAAAAATTTTTTATGGGGGCGAATCAGGCTCGACGCGCGTGGTAAAAGTTTAATTTTCATTCGGCATGGTACCCACCGTTATCGGACCAAATTTTAGGTGCCAATGATAATAGAATGGCCCTCGCTGCTTAATATTAAGTAAGCGCGGTCTGGGAGACACCGGGCAACAGAAGTCTCCTACATTTTTTTTATCTAGGATATTGAAATTGAAAAAATATATTGATTATCAAAAAATTGTGGATAATTCCCTTAGAAAAGTTATTAAACACGTTCTTAAGCATGTTTATGAAAATGGCATTGAAGGAGATCACCATTTGTACATAACTTTCTTAACTCAATATGAAGGTGTTGAAATACCAGAATATTTAATAAATGAATATCCAAATGAAATTACAATAATTTTACAACATCAATTTTGGAATCTCGAGATTGATGAAAATTATTTTTCTATTTCATTATCATTTAACAATAATACAGAAAATATAAAAGTCCCTTATAATTCAATAACATCTCTTGCTGATCCGTCAGTCAATTTTGGACTTCAATTTAAAGGTACTAGCTTTACTGGAGAAATATCAACAAAAGATAGTAATAATTTTCAAAACAAAAAAAAATCAAGTATAAAAAAAGAAAATTCGATTTCTGATAATGTTATACCTTTTAATGATTTTCATAAAAAACCGCAGGAATAAATATATTTTAGGATAAAGTAACTTTTATTATTTTTAATTTGATTTGGAAAGAACTACTTTTGATTAAAAAAAGATCCGTAAATATATCAGGACACAGGACGAGTATTTCCATCGAAGAACAGTTTTGGGAAGTTCTTAAAGAGATTTCTGAATATAACAAAAAAAGTATAAATTCTATTATCCTTGAAATTGACAAAAAAAGAAACATTGATACTAATTTATCTTCAGCTATAAGATTATTTGTCTTAAATAAGTTGAGAAAAGATAAAAATTTAGTGATTTTTAGGGAAAAATAGTCAAAAAAAATCATAAATAAAAAAAACTAGTGAAATAAATAAAAAAATCTGCCTAAATGTGTTTATTAGAGGTGTTTCAAAATTTTAAAAACATTCTGTTTGGGAGGAGAATTAGTAATGAAAGCATCGGATCTTTTTGTAAAGTGTCTTGAAGAAGAAGGAGTAACACACATTTTTGGTATTCCAGGTGAAGAAAATGCCGATGTTATGATCTCATTAAATAATAGTCCAATTGAGTTTGTACTTTGCCGTCATGAACAAGCTGCTGCATTTATGGCTGATACTTACGGGAGATTAACTGGCAAACCTGGAGTTTGTTTGGCAACGTTGGGTCCTGGAGCAACAAATCTTGTTACAGGTGTAGCTGATGCAAATATGGATAGAGCTCCAATAGTTGTAATTATTGGTCAAGCAACGACAACTAGGCTACATAAAGAAAGTCATCAAAATATGGATTCAATAGCAATGTATAGGCCAATAAGTAAATGGGCTCATTCTATAAGTAAACCTGCAAATATTCCTGAAATAGTTAGAAAAGCATTTAAAATAGCTATTGCGGAAAAACCTGGAGCAACAGTAATTGAATTGCCTGAAGATGTAGCTGAAGAAAATACAAATCTTAAACCACTATTAGTGAAAAAAACACGAAGAGCTGCTGCTGACCATAAAGCAGTAAAAGAAGCAGTTGAGTTGATTGCTGGTGCAAAAAATCCTCTCATATTAGCAGGAAATGGCGCATTAAGAAAAAGAGCAGCAAAGCAGGTTTTACGCTTTGCTCACAAAACTGGTATAGGTGTAGTCAATACTTTCATGGGTAAGGGAGCTGTTCCAAGAACAGATACTCATTGTTTATTCACATTAGGGCTACAAGGACAGGATCATATAAATGGTGCTATAAATCAATCAGATCTCATTATTGCCATTGGTTATGATCTAGTTGAGTTTTCCCCAAGTGCATGGAATAAAGTTGGAGATAAAAAAATTGTACATATTGATTTTCTTCCAGCGGAAATAGACTCCAGTTACCCTGTCTCTGTAGATATCGTCTCAGACGTTGCTGATGCCATGTGGCAAATAAATGAGGAAATTAATAAAAATTATGGTGAAAATCTCCCTTTATTTGACATCTCCAAAAGACAGGTATTGAGAAAAACTATCCTTGATGATTTTGCTATGGAAAAAGACGATAGATCATTCCCTATGAAACCTCAAAAGATCCTTTGGGAAGTGAGGGAGTTTTTAGATCCAAGTGATATACTTTTATCTGATGTTGGCGCTCATAAAATGTGGATTTCAAGATACTTTCAATGTGATGAACCAAACACCTGTTTGAT
This sequence comes from Alphaproteobacteria bacterium MarineAlpha2_Bin1, assembly GCA_002938125.1. Taxonomy (GTDB): domain Bacteria; phylum Pseudomonadota; class Alphaproteobacteria; order SHVP01; family SHVP01. The sequence goes on along the minus strand of PTLN01000118.1, from coordinate 1,865 downwards.
TTCAAACGGTTTTTGTACAATGGGTTTTGCTTTTCCAGGATCAATGGGAGCAAAAATTGCAGAGCCAAATAAAAAAATTCTGTCAATAAATGGGGACGCTGGTTTTTTAATGAATGTTCAGGATATTGAAACAGCAGTTAGGAACAAACTTAATGTTGTAGCAATGGTTTGGCTTGACGGGGAATATGGACTAATTAAGTGGAAACAACAAAACTCATTCAATGGAGAACATTCAGAGCTTGCATTTAATAACCCTGATTATGAAATGTTTGCAAAATCATTTGGAGCATGGGGAAAAATAATTAAGTCACCAGATGAACTTAGACCAGCTCTTGAAGAAGCTTTCAAACAAGAAGGGCCGGCCATAATTGCTGTTCCAGTTGATTATCGAGAAAACTTAAAACTTACAAAAAGATTGGGAGAGTTAGAATTTACAATTTAAATTAATTTCTAAATATTTTCCCTGGATTCATTATATTTTTTGGATCTAGGGAAAATTTTATAGATTTCATAACATCAACAGTAATGTCACCATGCTCCTTTAGTAAATATTCAACTTTTCCATAACCTATACCATGTTCACCTGTACACGTTCCATCCATTTCTATAGCTCTGAATACTAAGTCTTCATTTATCTTCTTTACCTCACTAATTTCCGCTGAGTTTTTTGGATCTACTACAAAACACACATGAAAGTTCCCATCTCCAACATGACCAACAATTGGGGCTGGAATAGTTGAATTTTGAATTTGTTTTTTTGTTTCTAATATACAATCTGCTAACTTGGAAATTGGCACACATACATCAGTTGCCCAAATTCCACAGCCAGGACGAAGAGCTACCGCTGCATATGCTGCATTATGTCTTGCTTTCCATAACTTGTTATACTCTTCTAGTTTTGATGTCCATTTAAAAGAACTACCTTTATATGCTTCGGTTATTTTATGAACTATCTCGGATTGCTCTTTTACCGAATTTTCACTACCATGAAATTCTATCCAAAGAGTTGGGAGAACATCATAGGATGATCCCTCAAATTTGTTTATGGCTTCTATTTGAACTTCATCTGCAAATTCTATGCGAGCGATTGGAACACCTAGCTGAATAACTTCAATTACAGAGTTTATGGCATTTTCTATATTTGGAAATACACATGATGCAACAGATTTAGTTTCTGGTATTCCGAAGAGCTTAATGGTTATTTCTGTAATTACACCTAATGTCCCCTCAGAACCAACAAATAACCTAGTAAGATCATAACCAGCGGAGGACTTTCTTGCTCTTTTAGATGTTTCAATAACTCTACCATCAGCAAGAACTACTTTTAGGCTTAAAACATTGTCCTTCATAGTTCCATATTTTACTGCAGTAGTTCCTGATGCTCGTGTAGCCACCATACCGCCTAAAGTAGCGTTAGCACCTGGATCGATTGGAAAGAATAAACCCTGGTCTCTTAAATAATTATTCAACTGGTTTCTAGTAACCCCGGCCATTACTCTACAATCTAGATCTTCAAAATTAACTTGAATAATGTTATTCAAATTTGACAAATCAATACTAATACCACCCCTAACTGCAGCAATATGACCTTCTAGTGAAGTGCCAGCACCAAAAGGTATTACTGGAATAGAATATTGGTAGCATATTTTAAGGATGCTACTTACTTCCTCTGTACTATTAACAAATGCTACAGCATCAGGTAAAAAAGCCTCATGATAAGACTCGTCTCTACCATGAGTCTCCCTAATACCTATAGATGTGGTAAATCTACCACCAATTAACTGCTTAATTTCTTCAAACACAATTTTTAAATTATTATTTAACATATCAGTAGAAACCAAATTATTCCTTATAGACCTTTATAT
>PTLN01000117.1 GCA_002938125.1 Alphaproteobacteria bacterium MarineAlpha2_Bin1 | reverse complement strand
TTTCTTTAAAATACTTTTTTTATGTAATTTTTTTAATTAATTTATCTGCATGTGGAGGTGGAGGTGGAGGATCTATTTCTGGAGCGGGAGGTGGATCGAGTTCTCCAGGGGGAGGAAGTTCAGTTTTCAATACTGCAGAGTTTCAATCAAATTTTGGTTTAGCAAGAATTGGCGCGTTAACTGCTTTAAATAACAATAGCACGGGATCAGGTGTAATAGTTGGAATCCTAGATACTGGGATTGACTTAGATAACCCTGAGTTTTCAGGAAGAATATCAGCAAATAGTACTAATATCACTGAAGGAGCAGCGGTAAGTGTTGATGATTTGAACGGACATGGTACTGCAGTAGCAGGAATTATTGGAGCTGCTAAAAATGACTCTGGTATTCACGGTGTTGCTCCGAATTCTACTCTGTTAGTTAATAAATTAAATAATGGTGGGGGTATAACTATTTTTAATGCTGCAAGTGGAATAAATTCTGCAGTATCAAACGGAGCCAAGATAATTAATATGAGTTTTGGTGCAGACTCTCCAGCCTTACCATCAACAGCAGAAATAAATGCTATGCAAAATGCTGTCAATCAAGGAGTTATATTAGTAGTCGCATCCGGAAATTCATCCTTAAGTGAAGTGCTTGATATGGGTAGGTTATCAAATTGTTCAGGAACTACTGGAGGAAAATGTAATGGTTTTAATGCTAACGGTCGAATGATCGTAGTAAATGCAGTTACCTCTACTAATACTGCTACAACTTTTGGAAATGAATGTGGAGATACAGCCAGTGCATGTCTGGTCGCACCTGGAGATGGAGTTGGTATAACTTTGATTGGCGGAGGATCAGGGACTGGATCTGGAACATCATTTGCTGCTCCACATGTTGCGGGAGCATTAGCAGTAATACTACAAAAATTTCCAACACTCTCATCTTCTGATGCGGTATCATTACTATTTTCTTCAGCAACAGATTTAGGTGTCGCAGGAATTGATAATGTATTTGGTAGAGGACTCTTAAACCTTAATGCAGCTTTTAGAGCAAAGGGACTAACTTCATTACCAACTGGTAACTTTATAGGTGGAGCAAGTACACCACTAATACAGACTAGTGTAATTTTAGATCCTATTTTCGGTGACGCACTAGCTTCAAGTAATTTTTTAAAGAAGAGCATAGTTTTAGATAAATTTAATAGGCCATTTAGAGTAGATTTAAATAATAGAATTATAAATGGACAAAAAAAATTATCCCTGGAGAATTATACTAAGAATAAAACAAATAATAATATTCAAGTAAGTATTTTACCTAATACAAGATTAAATATTAACAGAGATAAAAACATAAATATAAATAATTTTTCTTTTTCTTCTCAGTATGATAAAAATATAGATAGTCCTATTTTATTAGAGTCGTCTTTTATAAATAATACGTCTTTTAAATATGGAACAAACTTAAACTCACAATCGTTTTTTATAAATAAAATTAATGATTCCTCATTCTTGATATTTGAAGAAATTTTTATGCCTCAACTTAAACTCTTAGATAAAGGACGGGGAAGTAGCTTTAATTATAGATTTAGAAAAAACTTGGACTTTTCTTTTAGCGATTTTAGAGATAAAAATAATTTTAATGATTCAAATAGAAACCTAAAACAGTATAATATTTCCCATACAAGTACTAAATTAAAACTTAAATTTGGTCTTGGTTTTTTAAATGAATCCAAAACAGTTTTTAATTCTTCTTCTTCAGGAGCTTTTGGCCAATTTATTAACACAAAAAGTAGATTCTTTTCATTTTCAACCAATTATAAATTAAATGAAAATTTGAATTTTTTTGGAGTTTTTTCAGAAAATATTTCGAATATCCCTGATCAAAATAAAGGATTTATTTCAAATTGGAGCAAAATAAAATCTAACTCATTTAGTTTGGGCGTTAAAAAAAATAATACAATATTTAAAAATGATATTATTGGAATTTCAATATTTCAACCTCTTAGAGTATATTCTGCATATGCTGATTTTACTATTCCTATTGATACTGAAAAGAAACCTTTTGGTAAAATAATATACCAAAGAAAAAGGCTACCCGTCAGCCCTGAAGGAAGACAAATAAGTATAGAAACATCTTATAGTTGGAAGAATAAATTTATAAAACTTCATAATTTCACATTAATAGATTTTAATCCAGGTCATATGAAAGAAAGTAGTCCACATTTTATGCTTGGTTTAAAAACAAAAATATATTTTTAATTTAGTTATTGCATTCCGCTTTATTTTTATTAAGAGTATATTGATTTTTTTTTGTTATATAATAAATGGCATTTATTGTTTTATTATTTTCTGAATAGGGTACATAATATTTACATCCATCCTTATCAAAGCCCTTATATATAAGGTAAATCCCATCTTTTATATATATTCTTTTATTTATGTTTAATACTTTTGATTCAGTATTAAATACACATCCATATAAATATAAAATATTTATTATTAACAAAAAAAGAATCGTGTATATATTTTTTAACTGTCTTAAATTCATAATTTATAGTACAATTAATTTATATATAAATTAAGGAGAATTTTTATGAATTCTGATGTGTGTAGAGGATTTATTAATATTGATGAAGGGCAGATTCATTATAGAACTTATGGTTCAGAAAATAACCCTCCTCTGGTAATGCTTCATGGTTCACCATTAAGTGCATTTGCAATTGAATCATTAATAATCAGTATGGGAAAGTATTTTAAAGTTTATGCACCTGATACGATTGGAAATGGAGATTCATGTGCCCAAGGAACTTTTCCAGTGACAATTGAATATCTTGCTGATGCAATGTTAAGGGCTATGAGTAAATTGAACTTAAGTAATTTCTACTTATATGGTTTTCATACTGGTGGTAATATAGGTATAGAAGCTGCTATTAAAAATCCTAAAATGGTTAAAAAATTAATTATCGATGGCTTAGGATTATATGATGAAGATTACAAAAAAAAACTTATTAAAAACCAAGCACCAGAAATTCAACCAGACCATGAAGGAACACAATTTTTAAAAGCATGGCACTTAATCAGAGATGGTAAAATTTTCTGGCCCTGGTGGAATAGAACAAATGATGGTTCTAGAGGATTAGGACTACCCAGTGAAATTGACTTACACAATGAGGTAATGGAGTTATTAAAATCTATAACAACTTACCATCACAATTATAGAGCAGCTTTAGATTATAATAAAAAGCCTAGGTTAAAACTTATTAAAATACCTGTTTTAGTTATGGCATCAGAAAATGATATTCTTTTACCTTTTTTAGATGAAGCAACAAAGCTTATTCCAGGAGGTCAAAGTGCAATTTGCGGTGATCCAAAAACAGAAATTGGAAGAGAAAAAACAGTTGAAATTAGTAGAAAATTTTTTTTATCAACATAGAAATTTTTAAATTAACTATATTAAGCTAATGAGTCAGCAAAACTTTCAATTTCTTTCCTAATATTATCGTCAGGTATATGAAATCTATCAATTGCTGTCTTCCAGTCAACTGGTGAGAATTTCTCATAGTCTGATTTAAATGATTCATTTTTTTCTAATGAATTTAATTCTTTTTTTGCAAACATTAATAATAACCATGATTTACTATCATGTGAGTCAATTTTCCCCCCAATTTCATCACATCTTTCAAAATCTCTATCAAAAAAGTAACCTAAAAGTAAATCTTTATATCTATTATCAGAATTAGATTGACCTAATGGAATTGGATCAAGTTCAAGAGCTTTATTCAGCATTTCTAAACCCTCTTTAGTTGATCCATTTCTTACTAGTACTTCTCCATAACCTGATAATATTCTTGGATCGTTAGGGTTTATTGAGTGAGCTTTCCTTCCATGTTCCTCTGCTAAGTCATACGAGTGATTGCTTAAATGAACTGCAGATAATAATCTATTAAGTTCAAAATCATTTTCATTTAGGTCTTGAGCTTTCTTTAGAGCATCCATCGCATCACCCCAATGTTTACTCATATCACCCTCAATATATCCTCTTCCTAAAGCCTGTCCAATCGTACAGGCCTTCCATGCATAAGCTTGAGCATTGGAGTCATCAGCATCAGTAGCTTTATCAAAAAATTCTAGTGCCAATGCATTAGCTTCTTTTGTAACTTTATGATGTTGTTCCTTACCCCTAAGAAGTAATTCATATGAAGTCATATTTTCTGTAGGTTTTCTCTTTGATCGCTGCAAACTACTTATTTCTAAATTTCCTAAAAGAGCAATTGTTATTTTCCTTACTATTTCATCCTGAACATCAAAAATATCCTCCAGAACTCTATCATACTTATTTGACCACATAATATTACCCTTAGGAACTTCACTTAATTCAATAGTTATTCTTACTCTTTTACCTGAAGATCGTATTCCACCAGAAATAAGAAAGTCCACGTTATGTGATACTGCAAAATCAATAATTTTTTGATCTTTTTGTATATCAAATGCAGTTTGTCTGGAAAGAACATCAAATTCTTTTATCATTGAGAATTCAGTAATTAAATCTTCAACTATTCCATCTGCAAGATAACCTGAATCATCATCATTACTATTATTTGCAAATGGTAATACTGCTAACTTTGGTTTTTTATTATTTTCTATATTATAGTTTTTTGTAACAGTCTCATCTGATTTTGTGTTAGTCGTTTCTTTATCTGTATGAATTTCTATATTAAAAACTTCAAAATTTTCGGAAATATTTTTTAAGGACTTTGTTCCTGCTGAAGTTATAACAAAATTTGTTCTTTTATTCACTTGATCTTGAACTATTCTTGAAACAAGTATCTGACCAGGTTCACATTGAGATTCTAATCTAGCAGCAACATTTACACCACTTCCATAAATATTTTCACCTTCAATTATAACATCATCAACATGAATACCAACTCTCCACATTAGTTTTAACTTTGTGCTTTTTTGATTATTTCTCTCAAAAATTAAATTTTGAAATTCAGCAGCTGCATTAACGCATTCAACAGGACTTGAAAAATCTGCTATTACTGAGTCCCCTGCTGTATGAAAAACTCTACCACCAGAGCTTTCTATAGTTTTTTCGATAATATCTCTACAAGATTTAAGGTTTGATAATGTTAATTCTTCATTATCTTCCATAAATTTACTAAAATTAACACAGTCAGTTGCTAAAATTGTTGCTAGTTTTCTTTTAACTTTATCCATTACTTGCCTGAAAAATATAATAATAGGTTAATTACTAGATTACTAATTATATATATATAACTTTCAGACAAAATAAAACCCATGAAAACTCATGGGTTTTATTTTAATCATATTATTTTTTTTTTACATCATGCCGCCCATGCCGCCCATGCCACCCATGCCGCCCATG
>PTLN01000116.1 GCA_002938125.1 Alphaproteobacteria bacterium MarineAlpha2_Bin1 | reverse complement strand
ATATCTCTAGTTCTGTACCCTTTAAATAGGCAATTGGAAATTGCTTTTGTTATTATTTCCTGTTCTTTAGTCAGGTCAAAAGAATATTTTAACATCATCGATAAACTTAGTATTTGAGCTATTGGGTTGGCTATTCCTTTTCCTGCTATATCTGGTGCACTGCCATGGATTGGTTCATATAGAGAATACTGCCTGCCAGAGATATTCCTTTCCCCTAAAGATGCTGATGGTAGCATTCCGATAGATCCAGTAAGCATTGATGCTTGATCTGATAGCATGTCGCCAAATAAATTATCAGTTAAAATTACATCAAATTGTTTGGGGTTACGTACTAATTCCATTGAACAGGCATCAGCATACATATGACTTAATTCAATTTCTTTATATTTATCATTATGTAATTTTGAAACAATCTCTCTCCAAAGTACTCCAGTTTCCATCACATTTGCTTTTTCTGTAGAACAAACTTTCTTACTTCTTTTTAGGGATAACTCAAAAGCTACTTTTGCCACTCTCTCGATTTCCGTGGAGGTGTACCTCTGTGTATCAATTGCGACTTTAGATCCATCAGCAAGAGTATCAATTTTTTTTGGCTCTCCAAAATAAACCCCACTAGTTAATTCTCTGATAATTAATATATCTAGCCCATCTACAATTTCTTTTTTTAATGGGGAGGAGTTAATTAATGCAGAAAATATATTGGCAGGTCTTAGATTAGCAAAAAGATCTAGTTCTTTTCTTAGTTTTAGAAGTCCATTTTCAGGTCTATTTACCCTCTCTACATTATCCCACTTTGGACCTCCAACAGAACCAAATAGAATAGCGTTAGAATCCTTTGCAGTTTCTAATGTTTCGTTAGAAAGTGGAACGCCATGAACATCATATGATGATCCACCGACCAATCCCTCAATTAGGTTAAATTTTATATTAAGTTTAGATTCCAACCAGTCAAGAATTTTTAATGCCTCAGCAACACATTCAGGACCTACTCCATCTCCTGGCAAAACTAAGATTTTTTTATCAGCAAACATTTATTAATAAGCTATATCCACGGTTTTTCATAAGAAAGTTTAGCCTCAAATTTTGCAATTTTTTCTTCACTTTCTAGTGTTATACCTATTTCATCTAAGCCATTAAGTAGATTATGCCTCCGATGTTGATCAATTTCAAAAGGGATGCAGGAATTGTCATGCCTAACAATATTTTTCTCAAAAAGGTCAATTGTAAGTTTGTGATTATTTTCAGCATCATGCATAAGGACGTCTACATTTTCTTTTTTCATTGGAATACATAGTATTCCATTTTTAAAAGCATTATTGAAAAAAATATCTGCAAAGCTTGTTGAGATTATGCACCTTATTCCAAAGTCTAATAAAGCCCATGGGGCGTGTTCTCTACTAGAACCGCATCCAAAATTATCTCCAGCTATAATTATTTTTGATTTACGGTATTTTTTATTATTTAAAACAAACTCTAGATTTTCAGATCCATCTTCATTATATCTTAGTCTATAAAAAGCTATTGAACCTAAACCGGTTCTTTGTACTGTTTTCAAAAACCTTCCGGGAAATATCATATCTGTATCAATGTTTGGCAGTGGCATAGGCGCTGCAATTTCAGTAATTTTTGTAAACTTTTCCATATTTTAAACTTTTCTCTCTATAAATTAAAATTTTCTTATATCTGTTAATTTACCTGTAATTGATGCAGCAGCAGCCATTGCTGGACTAACAAGGTGAGTTCTAGCATTATCTCCTTGTCTGCCTTCAAAATTTCTATTTGATGTTGAAGCGCACCGCTCTTTTGAATTAACTTTATCAGGATTCATACCAATACACATTGAACAACCAGCTTCTCTCCATTCCCAGCCTGCTGATAGAAAAATTTTATCTAAGCCCTCATCCTCTGCCTGCTTTTTAACCAGTCCAGAACCTGGAACAACTATAGCCTTTACATTATTAGAGATTTTGTTTCCATCAATTATTTGAGCTGCATTTCTAAGATCTTCTATTCTAGCATTAGTACAAGAACCTATAAAAACTTTATTTATCTCAATATCAGTCATTTTCATTCCTGGTTTAAGCCCCATATATTCTATAGCTCTTTCCATAGCTTGTTTTTTTGCAAGATTAGATTCTTCATTTGGATCAGGAACAAATTGGTCAATTGCAACAACATCTTCTGGGCTAGTACCCCAAGTAACTTGTGGTGCAATATTACTTGCATTAATAACTCTTTCACGATCGTATGTTGCAGATGGATCTGAAGGAAGAGAGGACCAATAATTTATAGCTTTTTCCCAATTTTCTGATTTGGGAGCCATAGGCCTACCTTTAACATATTCAAAAGTTTTTTCGTCAGGTGCGATTAGACCAGCACGAGCTCCAGCTTCTATTGTCATATTGCAAACCGTCATTCTACCTTCCATAGTTAAAGATTTTATCGCATGACCTGTATATTCTATAACATGTCCGGTTCCCCCAGCAGTTCCAATTTCTCCAATTATAGCTAAAATTAAATCTTTTGGTTCAACACCTATTCCAAGTTCTCCTTCAATTGTAATTCGCATGTTCTGCGGTCTTTTCATAGGTAGAGTTTGGGTAGCTAGAACATGCTCTACTTCTGAAGTTCCTATTCCAAATGCTAGGGCTCCAAAAGCTCCGTGAGTAGCGGTATGAGAATCACCACAGACAACTGTCATACCTGGTTGAGTAAGACCTTGTTCAGGTCCAATTATATGAACTATTCCTTGTCTTACGTCTTCCATAGGAATGTATGGAACATTAAAAAGTTCAACATTTTTTTTAAGAGTATCTAATTGAATTCTAGATTCCTCATCTTCTATTAGTTCAAGTCTATCTGAAGTTGTAGGAACGTTGTGATCAGGTACCGCAATTGTTCTTTTTGGCTGTCGTACTTTTCTTTTAGCCAAGCTCAGGCCTTCAAACGCCTGGGGACTTGTTACTTCGTGAGTCAAGTGTCTGTCTATATATATTAGGCAAGTACCATCATCCCTCTCATGAACAATATGCGCCTCCCAAATTTTGTCGAATAATGTTTTTTCAGTCATTTTTTGAGTCTTTTTCGTTGATTTTTTCGGTTGATATTTTCTTATTAGACGAGTCATTTGATGTTTTTTTATTTTTAGTACTATCAATTTTTTCAGCTATTCTAGCTTTCTTCCCAGTTCTCCCTCTAAGGTAGTAAAGTTTTGATCTCCTTACTGAACCTTTTCTTAGGACTTCAATAGAAGCATTTTTTGGTGAATATAATGGAAAAACTCTTTCAACACCTTCTCCATAGGATATCTTCCTTATGGTAAAAGATGAATTTATACCTCTATTCTTCTTAGCAATACAAACTCCTTCAAATGCCTGAAGTCGTTCACGTTGTCCTTCAACAACCTTAACCTGAACCTTAACAGTATCTCCTGGATTAAAATCAGGGATACTTTTTTCTTTCGTTAAGTTCTCTATATTCTCATTTTCGATTTCTTCAATAGTATTCATTTTTTAAACCTTTTTTTGTGCAATGTATTCTTCCCATAAATCTGGTCTTCTGGATTTAGTGATACTTTCTGATTCTTTTAATCTCCAATTTTTTATTTCTTCATGATTCCCAGATAATAATATTGAAGGAACCTTCTTACCCTCCCATATCTCTGGTCTGGTATATTGAGGGTACTCTAATAAATTTTTTTCAAAACTTTCCTGTTCTAAGCTTTCTTTTTTCCCCAAAACTCCTGGGATTAATCTTACTATAGAGTCTATAATTACTAATGCTGCCTGTTCCCCCCCAGAGGTTATAAAATCTCCTAAGCTCAGTTCTTCAATATTCCTAGAAGATACAAACCTCTCATCAATACCCTCATATCGACCACATATAATAGTGACTACATCAGAATTTAACAAATCTTTTGCAATATTTTGATGAAATCTTTTTCCTTTTGGTGATAAGCACAAAATCCTATGGTTTATATTCGGTGTTATAGTCGAATTTACATGATCCAAAGCGATTCCTAGAATATCTGGTCTCATTATCAAACCTGGTCCTCCTCCAAAAGGTGAATCATCCACTGAGCATTGATTGTTTTGCGAAAATTGTCTTATATTTATTGGGTTTAATTTCCATATTCCATTTTTAAGAGCTTTTCCGATTATTGACGCGCCGGCAGAACCAGGAAAGAGTTCAGGAAAAAGAGTTAATATATTAAACTCAATATAAGATAACCTGGTTTTATGATTTTCATTTTTCATTATATTTATTTCTATCTACTCAACAGGAAGAGAAACAATAATTTTTTTTCCTAACATAACTTTAGGAAAGAAAGATTTATCAAATGGCAGCATAAATGTCTCAGATTTTGAATGTTTCTTAATTTCAATAACATTTCCAGCACCAAAGTCATATACATTTACAATTGTTCCAATAAAATTGCCCTCTTCATCCTCCACTTTAAGCTTTACTAAATCATTATAATAATACTCATTTTCATTTATTTTTTTTAATTCTTTTTTATCTATATAAATTTTTTTCCCTAACAATTTTTCTGCTCTATCTTTATTTGAAATATTTAAAACATTTACAATAACTATGTTCTTTTTAAACATCCTAACTTTTTCAATAGTAAATATTTCTTTCCCATTTGCATCAAACAATGTCTTAAAATTAATTATTGATGTTGGTTCATTTAAAAATGTGAAAACTTTCAATTCACCTTTTAGACCATGGGATGAACTAATCTTTGCGATATATATTAAATTTTCATTCACTAAAAAACTATACAATTAATAATTAATTTTTTACATCGTTAGTATCACTCGCCTCAGAACTCTTCTCCTTATCAGTATCTTTAGCTTTAACATCTATATCATTTTTTTTATTACCATTTTCTTCTTCGGAAGACAGTTTGTCTTGCTTCGGATCTTTATCAGTTTCTATATTTGCTTTATTATTTTCATTATCATGATTTTCTTTAGTAGAATTATCATTTTTTTTACTTTCTTCTGTTAATTTTTTTGCTCTTTCTTGTGCTTTTGCTTTTGGCTTTGCTTTAAAAGGATTATTTTTTTGTTTTGGCATTTCTGTTATATTGGCCATACCAAGAAATTTAGAAACTCTATCTGTTGGTTGAGCTCCTGCTCCAAGCCAATATTTAATTCTATCTGCATTTAGAATTACTCTTTTTGGATCATCTTTAGGCAAAAGCGGGTTATAGGTACCTAAACGTTCAATGAAACGCCCATCCCTTGGGCTACGTGTATCAGCTACAACAACTCTATAGTGAGGCCGTTTTTTAGTTCCACCTCTTGATAATCTTATCTTAGTAGACAATGTATAAATCCTTTATATTAATTAATGTTTAAAAAAGTTTTGATTTGGTATCAAATTGTTT
>PTLN01000115.1 GCA_002938125.1 Alphaproteobacteria bacterium MarineAlpha2_Bin1 | reverse complement strand
AATATTAGTAATAAAATCCAACTAATTTGGCCTAAAAATATTAAGGAAATTTCTAATAGTACGAATAAACAAATTGAAATTAAAGATAATATTGAAAAAGCACCCATAAAAAAAGTCTCTAGAGAAAAGTTATTAATAAGAAATATAAATAAAAAAAATATCACTGATAAAATTGAAAAAAATGATATTCAAAGAAAAACGAAAGTTGAACAAAAAAATGCTTTAATCTCTTCAAATATAATTAGCTCAAAAAAAAATAAACAAAAACCATTTAATAAAGTTAAAAAAATTAAACCCTTAGATGATAAAAATAAAAAAATTAGCAGGCTAAATACTAAACCAAAATCATCAGATACAAATATTTTTCAAAGAATAATTTTTGAACCAACACAAACTAACGTAAGAGAAAAATATCGATCTGAATTATCGGAAATAGCATCATTTTCAATCAAAAAAAAATCAAGAATACTGATAAAAGCATATGCTAGTACTTCAGGAAATAGACCTACTTATGCCCGTAGAGTATCATTATCTAGAGCTCTTGCTATAAGAACTGAACTGATACAATATGGGGTTAACTCAACAGATATAGACGTTAGAGCATTGGGTGAAGTAAAAGATGGAAATCAACCTGACAGAGTTGATGTCTCAATAATGCCACAATAATATAGTAGCTTAACAATTTTGAAATATTAAAAATAATGTCAAATACACGCAATATAATTACACGTATGTCAGGGTTTGTAATTATAGTTATTATTTTTGCAGCATCCTTGAATGAGCCGCTTAAAACAGCTTTTATGGCAAATCCTGCAATAAATGGTCTAATTATAGGGGTACTATTGGTTGGGATAGTTTATGTCTTCAGGCAAGTAATCCTTTTGAACCCAGAGATCAAATGGGTCACTCATTATAAGAAGAACTCATCTTTAATTTTTGAACAAAATCCTCCGAGAATGCTTGCGCCAATGGCAACAATGATGGGAGATAGCAAACTCAAAAAAAATTTGTCTACCTTATCTATGCGTTCCCTTCTTGACGGAATTTCTTCGAGACTTGATGAATCCAGAGAAATATCGAGATATGTTACCGGCCTACTAATTTTTTTAGGTTTGTTGGGGACATTTTGGGGGCTTTTAGAGACTATAACATCAGTTAGTAATGCAATTACAACTTTAAAAATAGATGGTGAAGATTTTACAAATCAGTTTAACATGCTTAAATCAGGCTTAGAAGCTCCTTTAAAAGGAATGGGAACAGCCTTTTCATCCTCTCTTTTTGGATTAACAGGGTCATTAATTTTAGGCTTTCTTGACCTTCAAGCTGGTCAAGCTCAAAATAGATTTTATAACGAACTTGAAGAGTGGCTGTCAAAAAAGACACAACTAACATCTTCTAACACAATAGTTGATGGTGAGCAATCTGTCCCTGTCTACGTACAAGCTTTACTTGAGCAAACAGTTGAAAATCTAGATAACCTTAGAAGAACAGTAGCTTCTACTGAAGCAGGTAGAAAAAATACAGATAAAGTTGTTTTAGCTCTACAACATGGCCTAGCAACTTTGACAGAACAGACTAAAACAGAGCAAGACTTAATGGTAAAACTAGTAGAAAGTCAGATAGATATGAAACCTATTTTAAATAGAATATCTGAAACTGAAAATTCAATATCATTAAAAAACCTCCAATCACATTTAAAGAATATAGAAAATTACAGCCGTCAATTAGTTCAAAGTAGTACTAAGGGGCAAGAGCAAATGCTCTATGAACTAAGAAGTGAATTTAAATTACTTGCTAAAACCTTAGCTGCTTCTATGACCAATATTAGAAAGAAAGACTGAGGGATATAGTGTCAAGAAGAAGTCAGGGCACTAGATCTCAAAATTACTGGCCAGGTTTTGTTGATGCACTAGCCGCATTATTACTGGTAATTATTTTTCTACTAGTTGTTTTTGTTCTTGCTCAAATTTTTCTTACAGAAGCATTATCAGGTAGGGATAAAGCTCTAGAAAAATTGGACTCCCAAGTTTCAGAATTAACAAATTTACTTTCCTTAGAAAAAAAAAATAACGAAGACCTAAAATTACAGATTATTAATTTGGAGACCGATCTAGATAAAACAATTCAGGAAAAAGAAAATATTTTAGATAAACTTTCATTCATCAAAAAAGATATTTCCACAAAAAAAATTCAAATTGAAGAGTTTAAACAAGCAATCAAAAATAATGAAAATGTTATTAAAAATAATCTAATTAAATTAGAAGAATTAAGTCTAGATAAAGATAATTTAATAAATGAAAAAAAAGATTTAGAAAGTAAGTATTCCATAATTTTAGTAGAATTAGAAAAATCTAAAGAAAAAGTTAGAGAATTAGACCTTAGTACAAAAGAAATAAGTCAAGCACTATCTGAAACAAAAATAATTATAACTAGACTAAGAGATCGTGAAAGAGAATTAGAAAATAAATTCCTTAAAGAGAGCAAAAGAGCTATTGAAAATAAAAACGAACTTGAAGAAAAAGTTTTAAAATTAGAAAATGTAACTAATCAATCTATTGAATTACAAAAAAAACTTGAGATTTCAAAAAAAGAAACAACTAAAAATATAAATGTAATAAATAATTTAAATGCACAAATTACTGCTTTAAGAGCTCAACTTGAAGCACTTCAAAATATTCTTGATAGAGCTGAGGAACGGGATAGGAAACAAAAAGTGGTAATCTCAGACCTAGGTAAAAAACTTAATAGAGCACTAGCTCAAAAAGTACAAGAGCTCTCAAAATATCGTTCAGAATTTTTTGGGAAGCTTAGAGAAGTTTTAGGAGATAGGCAGGATATTCTGATCGTAGGAGATAGATTTGTACTACAATCAGAGGTCCTATTCAGTTCTGGTTCAGCACAGTTAGAGGATCAAGGTAAGATCAAGTTAATGGAGCTAGCTAAAACTCTTTTAGAAATAATTCCAACTATACCTATAGAAATTAATTGGATATTACGCGTTGATGGGCATACTGATTCTAGGCCCATCAACAATAATATTTACGCATCAAATTGGGAATTATCTACTGCCCGGGCATCAAATGTAGTAAAATTTTTAATCAAAGCAGGTATACCTCCAAAAAACATAGCTGCAACAGGCTTTGCTAGTTTTCAACCATTAGATTTAGGTAATGACGAGATATCCTATAGAAGAAATAGGAGAATAGAATTTAAGTTAACTGAAAAATAAATTCTTAATTTAAGTTATAACAACAATTATATTGAACTTACCTCTCTTATATTTGCATTTTTAAATTGTAACTTTGATAACTTCGTATAGAGACCGCCTTCTTTAATAAGTTTTTCATGACTGCCCTCTGAAACGATTAAACCTTTATCAAGAACTATTATTCTATCAGCTTTTTGTATTGTGCTCATCCTATGAGCAATCATTATTGTAGTTCTATTTTTCACAACTTTTTCAAGAGATTCCTGAATAATAGACTCGTTCTCTGAATCAAGTGAACTTGTTGCTTCGTCAAGTAACAATATAGAAGGATTGTGTAAAACTGCTCTAGCAATAGCAATTCTTTGCTTTTGACCTCCAGACAATTTGACACCTCTTTCACCAAGATTTGTGTTATATCCATCAGGTAATCGATCTATAAATTCTGTTGCTGCTGAAATTTCGGCTGCTGCAATAATTTCAGCATCTGAAGCATTTGGTTTGCTATAAGATATATTTTTCCATACGTCAGCATTAAAAATTACAGGTTCTTGAGGAACTACACCTATATTTGATCTTAATTCGCGAGGGTCTACTCTTACAATATTTAAATTATCGAAACTGATATATCCACTTTCAGGATCATAAAATCTAAGTATTAATTGAAAAACAGTACTTTTACCTGCACCAGATGGTCCAACAAGCGCAACCGTTTCTCCACTTTCAACCTTAATAGAAAAATTTTTTAAAACTTTGATTTCTTGCCTAGACGGATAGGAAAAATTAACATTATTAAATTCTATACTCCCTAAAGGGTTAGTATTTATTTTAAGGGGATTATTGGGGGCTTTGATATTTGGAACTGCGGAAAGTAATTCTGAAATTCTTTCTGACGCTCCTGCGGCTCTCTGTAAGTCGCCATACACCTCTGATAAAGCAGCAATTGATGCTGCTGTCATTATTGCATAAACAACAAAAGCACCTAAATCCCCTGCAGTCATATCTCCTATCATTACATCTGATGCGCCTATCCATAAAACTGAAACGACTGAACCAAATGCGACTGCAATAACGGCAAATGTTAGCCAGCCTCTTGCCATAATTTGATTTTTTGCTTTAGAAAAACTAAAATTTACATTGTCTATAAATCTAGAAATTTCTAGGTCTTCTCTCACATAAGATTGTACAGTTCTAATTTCTTTTAAGGTTTCATCAGCCACAGAATTAACGTTAGATATCGCTGCTTGAGTTTCACGGGATAACTTTCTTACTCGCTTTCCAAATAAAATAAGAGGTAGAATTATTAAAGGAATTGATATCATTATTAGTAGGGATAACTTAAAACTAGTAATATTTAACATTATTAAACCTCCTATTAATAACATTAAATTTCTTAATGCAATTGACGCACCAGCACCTACTATTGATTGGATTAAAGTTGTATCAATTGATATTCTTGATAAAACTTCTGTAGTTTTATTTAATTCAAAATAGCTTGGACTGAGTGTAATTACTTTTTTATAAATTGAGGAACGTAGATCAGCGACTACCCTCTCCCCTAACCACATCACCAAGTAGTACCTCATAAAAGTTGCAATTGAAATGATTAATACAACTAAATAAGCTAGAATTATAATTTCAGTTAAACCTTTTGATCCTCCCTCAAAACCTCTATCAATTAATAACTGGATGACTCTACCTATACCTAGTGTTCCAATAGCAGCTCCAATTAATGCTATTATCGCTAGGATCATGATTTTCCAATACGGCTTGGCAAATTCAAATAATAACTTTAAATGTTTAAGTTCTTTACTTTTTGACCTTTCGTTCGAAAGATCAAGCGAACCTCCATAGGTAGATGATTTACGTGCCAATTGATATCTCCATAAAAAAAGAGAGAATATAATTAATTTTTAATTTTTCAAATAACTTAATCAACATTTTCTTGAAATAACTAACAACTTACTGCTATAAGGGCATTATTAAAGGAGTAGATTATGAAAAAAGGCATTCACCCTGAATATCATGAGATTAATGTAGTTATGACTGATGGAACAGCATTCAAAACTAAATCAACATGGGGTAAAGAAGGAGATACCTTAACACTTGATATTGATGCAAAATCTCATCCTGCTTGGACAGGGGGTCAACAGAAACTAGTTGATACCGGAGGTCAAGTTGCGAAATTTAATAAACGCTTTGAAGGTTTAAAAATAAAATAATAATTAACACTTACTTTAAGTTTTCTAATTTT
>PTLN01000114.1 GCA_002938125.1 Alphaproteobacteria bacterium MarineAlpha2_Bin1 | reverse complement strand
TAATTAAAATCCTATCAAGATGGTTCGCCAGGCAAGAAAACTGGAGGCTTCTCGAACTTTTTAGTTAAAATTTTATCATTTTTATCTTGAAATAATATTTTTGATCTCTCTAAAACATTTATAGAACCTGGTCTTTTTTCTATGATAGATTCTATTTTACCTTTAATTAAAAGCTTAGATTCTTTTTTTGTCAGATCTTGATTCAATATTTTACGACTTTGAATATTTTCATTTTTTTTAGTTTTAAATATTTTTTCTATTTTTCTATTGTCAGATTTTTTAGAAATTTCATATATTTTACTTTTTTTAATTAATTTTTTAGATTCTTTATACGCCGTAGGTTTCAATAAAATGAAATGATTATAATTTGTTTGAATTAAATTCTTTACATTACTTAAATCTTTTGTTTTTACTAAATTAATAGGTTTTATAATTTTATTAATTATTCCCGGTTTTTTAACCATTGAGTATTTAACAATATTTTTTATGTTCCCTTTATTATTTATATTTTTAGTAAAATAATCTTTTTTGACATATCTCGGACTTAAAATTTTCTGAGCTACTTTAAGTTCTTTTTCTTCTTTATCAACATCTTCAACTGGCTCTATTTTTGAAGTAGTTTTCTCTATCAGATTATTATCAAGGGTTTTCTTTTGTTTTTTTGAAATATTAATTGGTTCTGCTAGATCAGGTTTTGTTTTTTTCTCGGAGTCTAATTTACTTTTTTGATTTAATTCTTTCTTAATTTCAATAATTTTTTCTTTATCACCTACTTTAGCTAAATTTTTTGTTTCTTTAGTAATGTTATTTGCTGATTTGATTTTTTCAAATTCTGCAGGGTTATTTACTTTATTTTCATTAGGTATATTTTTTCCATCTCCGAAAATATCTATACCTAAATAATTCGTTAATGTTCCCGTTGCTGCTAGAACTTGAAATTGTGCTAATAAAACAGTTGATCTACCTTCGGCTAAAGCTGATCTAGCACCAAATACCTCATTCTCTGCATTAAGGACTTCCAATAAAGTTCTTTTACCCAAAGTAAATTGTTCTTTGTATGAATCTAATGCAGCTTGAGAGGCTTCAACACGACTTTCTAATGACGGTAATTGAGACCTTGCCGTATTCCATGCATTGAAACTAATTCTTAAAGTTTGTTCAATTAACCTTTTTGCCTCCATTAATCTTGCTCTTGACTCAGCTAAAGAAGCTTTACTGGATTCAAGTCTGGCAGTATCACCCCCACCTCTATAAAAATTGTAGGTAAAATTAAAAGTAGCAACATGATCTGAACTCATACCTGGTGAACCACCAACATTTTGCGTTCTCGAACCTAATAATTGCAAATCAACTCTTGGTAAAAAAGGTGACTTAGCAGCTTTTCTGGTAGACATAACAGAGTCGATTGTTAACCTTGCTGAATTAAGAGCATGATTATTCTGCATTGCTAAATCTAAAATCTTTTCAAGTGCTGAATTATATTCATCAGAAGTCTGAACAAGAGATTGGGGTTTATCCTTGTTTTCAGAGTTAGTATTATTGTTTTCTGAAAAACCAAAAATTTCATTATCTGGTTTTGGAAAAATTATATTACCTGGTAATGATCCCACTGCTTCCAAATAACCTGCTTCAGAGTCTCTTAGTCTTCCACCCATTTGCATATATATGGCTTTAGCTCCCTCAATTCTTGCTCTTGCTTGATCAAGATCTGCTGCAGTAGCACCACCAGATTCGACTTGAACTTGGATTTGCTCGATTATATCTGCATGCCTTTTTATATTTTTTTCAGCAAGGCTTAAGAGTGTTCTATCCCTAGCTACTCCAACATAGGCTGCAGACAAACGCAAACTTACTCCTTGCGCAATTTCTAAAATCTGTTCATTAGCTAGTTCAAAACGTGAGGCTGCAGCTCCTACTAGATTCTTAGTTGCAAAACCATCAAAGATCATCTGGCTAACAGTTAAACTTCCCTCTTTCCTTGTAAGAACTTTACTCTGTGAACTTCTATCAGTGGGTCTTGTCGTTCGTCCTCTAGTTGTTGAACTATTTGTCCTTGCCCTAGAGCCACCTAACCGCATATCAACAGTGGGAAGATAACCAGCTTTTGCTTCACGAACACCAATTTTTGCAGCTTTTAAAAGTTGTTTTTGAGCTATTATTGACGGATGATTTGGAACAGCTATTTTAGCAACGTCTGACAAGGACTCAGCATTAACGGAATTGATAAAAATAATTTTACTTAAGCAGTAAATAAAAATTATTTTAAAAAAACTATTTATGTATTTTTTTATCAAATTTTTTACCTATTACTAAATAATAAAAGACAATCATTAGATAATTAAAGAAACAAACTTAAATTTAAATATCTTTCCCACAAATTCAAAGAATTTACAAGAAACTATATCATAAAATTACTATTTTATTAATAATTAATTGGCTAATTGTTTATTAAAAAAGGCTAGTTTGGTTAATAGACACTGAAATGTCATTATCTACAAAAAATGACGTCGAAGTGCCCTCAAAGGATATTTTAGTCGCCTCCACTGAACCATCCATCAAAATTGAACTTAACTGCACATCCCCAGACTTAGAATTTATAAATAATTCATCGCCTTTATCTCCAAAAATTGATAGTTCTCTTGGGGTATTAGCGGATCCTAGGATATCTTCCAGCCGAATTATCGTTCTCTCATTTGAATTATTTGTCGTATCCAACCTTTCTAAGTCTGCAATTTGAAGACTAGAAATACTTCCTAGGTTAACTGTTGGTATATCAGATTTATCATCATTAGTAACACTGAATGCAACTTCACCTAAAGTTCCTTGTTCACCATCTTCCGTTTCAAAATTACCAGAAGATAACAAAACACTATCACCAACAATTTGAAAAGCATCTTCAGAATCAAGGTTTAATGAATTTATTCCAAAATCTGAAATATTATTTAGTTCACCTTCATCAGTTTTACCATCTACATTTTTATCTTGCCAAATTAATAATTTCGAGAAAAATGAATCCTTGGCATCTATAACAAAATCATTATTTTCATCAAAGATTTTTAATGCTTCCATTCCAGATGAGACACCGTCTGCAAAAAACTCTGAGAATAATTCGGTAATATCATCAACTTTATTATTTTCGTTTTTATCAAAAACAAGGAAACCATCATCCGGACTTAACCAATCTTTTGGAGTTATAGTTCCAGCGGGGTCCATAGAAAAGTCAATAGAGTTTCCTTGAACATGAATAAATTCAAGACCATCTCCATCTAGATCCAAAACGATTGGATCAACTAGGTGAGCGGCATAATCAATCACATTCGGGGTATAGATATTTTTAAATGCTAATGGAGTTGGCCCCCCATTTAAATAATAATCTAGAGGTATCGTTGAATAGATCGCGTGTCCCGCCCCATGCGCATAAGAAAAAGTTACAATCTCATCGTCATTTGTTCTGCTCAAAATTTTAACTGCATTACCAGGAAGAGAGGCTGCTGCGACAAAACCATGACTTGATGATGAACCATTATCAAGAGAAGAATCATTTATTGTTCCACCTGGCCCATCAGTTACTATTGTACTATTGTCTAAAATATCAATTGCTCTTGAATCTGAAAAATTACGGGTTGCAGTAATGCCATTATTTCCAGGCAAAACAGTTTCTACATCTCTAACGTTACGATCATGATAAATTAATACTTTACCACCAGCAACGAAAGCTTCGATCGCTGGCATTGCATTTAAGTATTCTGACCCCCCACCTGTATGATTAGAATTACTTGGGTTGTTTACATACAAAACATCAATTTGACTTAATTCATTTGCGGTTAGATTATTCATATTTAATGAAGTATGTCCCGCAGTTTCAATACCTGATACTTGGTGTGAACTATTTCCTTGACCAGATGTTACAGTATAGTAACCGACAACCTTAGGACCGGCATTAACTTGATCAGTAACTCCATTAATTGTAATCACTAAATTTCCTTGTGAGTGTGCACCTTGAGAATCAGCAAGGGTATAAGTAAATGTATCAGTTAAGGTTTGACCTGTTCCCAAAGCGTCCACTGTAGTATTAGAATCATTAACTACATATGTGAATGCTCCATTAGATGCCATGGTGATTGTGCCAAAGTTACTAGTGGTAGTCCCGGTTACCGCTGATACTACCGATGAAACAACCAAGTTTCCAGTTTCAGCGTCACTATCATTTGTTAATACATTACCCGTTGCATTCACTGCGGCTTGGCTTGCAGTACCTTCGGTAGCTGTAGCTGTATCACCAACAGCAATTGGTGCGTCATTAGAACCTTTTATTTCTATTTGGAGAACCCCAGTATCTGAACCAGACTGGTTAGTAATAGTATAATTAAAAGACTCCGTTAGAGTTTGGCCAGTTTGTAAAGCATTAACAGTAGTATTAGAATTATTTACTACGTATGTATAATTACCGGATGAATTTATTGTCAGTGTTCCGAAGTTACCTTGAATTGGGGAACCGACCGTCCCAGCTGTTCCACTTCCTTCAGCAGAACCTGTTCTTATAGCAGTTAAAGTTATTCCATCTCCAGTATCATTTGCTAAAACATTCCCTGAACCATTCACACCAGTAATACCCGCACCTGCTTCTATTGCTTCATCGCTAATATTATTTACTGCTACTGGTCCACCAGCACCAACGCTAATAAAGATTGTTTCAAGATCAACTGCACCATGTTCATCAGTTGCGGTCACATTTAAAGTCAATGATTCATTAGCAAAATTATTTGCTACTTGTAAAAGAACCATATCAGGTACAAATGCTTTAGCAGCTTGAACTGCAGCATTTATTGCATCATTCGGCGACGAACCAGAGTTAATAGCTGTTAAGAAAACAGAATCGATTAAATCATTAGTCGGACCATGATTTGGTATTCCAAGTTCCACCGATCTAGCTTCAGCTGCTGCTGAAGCTGCATTAAATGCCCCTGTTACAATACTGACAGTTTGTGTTGTAACAGGTTCAGATGGGTTTATACCTGCTTGAGTTAATTGTTCAATAAAAACAGGACTAGCTGCACTAAATATCTGATCAATTCCATCATCAATTATTGCTGAAATAGTCGATTGTGATCCACCACTTACTGCAAAGGTTACTGCATCTCCATCTGGATCAGTTGCTATCAAGTTTAGAGCCACCGCTTGACCGGGAGATAAACTTAATGATGAAAACGGAGTTAGTGTTGGAGGACTATTTGCCAAATTATTTGCTGCATCATTATCTAAAGTAGTCTCCTCGGGAGGTGGCTCAAAAATAGGTTCAAAAATTGGATCGAATATCGGATCAAATAATGGGTCTGGCAGGAACCCAATAGGTTCAAACCCACCACCAAATGGTCCAGGAGTAAATGGACCAGGATCAAAACCTCCACCACCTATAGGACCAGGATCAAAACCTCCAGGACCAGGAGTAAATGGACCAGGATCAAAACCTCCACCACCTAT
>PTLN01000113.1 GCA_002938125.1 Alphaproteobacteria bacterium MarineAlpha2_Bin1 | reverse complement strand
TCTTCAAAATAATATTCCTGATTGGTTGATGATGACAGCCCAAGGAAGGCTTAAAGAAGCTTATGAAATTTCTTCATCAACAAATAACATGCCAGAGATTTGTGGCAGAATTTGCCCTCAGGACAGACTTTGTGAGGGTAATTGTGTAATTGAAAATGGTTTTAAATCTGTCACAATTGGGTCAGTTGAGAGATATCTTACTGATAACGCTTTTAAAAATGGTTGGGTCACTCCAATCAAACCAAAAACTATAAGACCTGAAAAAATTTGTGTAATTGGAGCTGGGCCCGGAGGACTAGCAGCAGCAGAGGAGCTCAGGAAACTTGGTTATCAAATAGATGTATATGACAGGTATGATAGGATTGGAGGACTATTAATATATGGAATACCAAATTTTAAATTAGAAAAAAGTATTGTCGAAAGAAGAGCCAGTCTATTAAGAGAAAGTGGTATAAATTTTTATTTAAATACCGAAGTTGGAAAAGATATTAGTTTTGATCAGTTAAGAGAGAGATACAATGCGGTTTTAGTAGCAACAGGTGTTTACGAGGCAAGAGATATAGCTCTCCCGGGCGTTGGCCTGCCGAATATAGTCCCAGCTATGACCTATTTAACAGCTTCTAATAGAGTTGGCCTTGGTGATAATGTAAGTGCTTTTTCAAATGGACAATTAAATGCATTCGGCAAGAATGTCGTTGTGCTTGGAGGCGGAGACACTGCTATGGACTGCGTCAGAACTGCAACAAGGCAGGGTGCAAAATCTGTTAAATGTGTCTATAGAAGAGACAGATCAAATATGCCTGGATCATTAAGAGAGGTAAATCATGCTGAAGAAGAAGGTGTCGAGTTTATATGGCTTACCACTCCAGAAGCATATCTAGGGCAAAAAAAAATCGAAGCTATTAGAGCTGTTAAGGTCAGATTAGGATCATCTGACTCAAGTGGAAGGCAAAGCCCCGAGTTGATAGCAAATTCTGCACATGAATTAAAATGTGATTTAGCCATTAAGGCTTTTGGTTTTGATCCAGAAGATTTGAAAAGCTCTTTTAATCAACCTGAGCTAAAAGTCACAGGCTGGGGAACTTTATCAATAGATTTCCTATCAAAAATGACATCCTTAGAGGGTGTTTTTGCTGCAGGAGATATTGTTAGAGGTGCTTCTCTAGTGGTTTGGGCCATTAGAGATGGAAGAGATGCTGCTACCCAGATACATAAGTATGTGCAGAGTAATTTAAATTAGAAGATAGTTAAATGTAAATGAAAATATTCAAAGAGAATAAAATTATAGAATCAATTAATGCAGAAAAAAGAAGGCTTGCTTCAAAAGGCATGTATAATCCAGATTTTGAGCATGATGCCTGTGGTGTCGGAGCTGTTGTGGCAATCGACGGCAAACCTAGAAGAGAGGTAGTTGCAGCAGGCATTGATGCACTAAAGGCTGTTTGGCATAGAGGAGCAGTCGGAGGCGATGGTAAAACTGGGGATGGAGCAGGCATACACGTTGAGATCCCTCAAGATTTTTTTAAGACTCATATAGCTAGAACTGGCCATAAGCCCTCAAAGGGTGTTTTAGCTGTTGGAATGGTATTTCTGCCAAAGACTGATTTGAATGCTCAGGAATCTTGTCGGGGAATAGTTGAGACAGAAGTTCTGCGATTTGGTTATACAATATACGGATGGAGACAAGTACCTGTTGATGCAAGCGTTGTGGGGGCACTAGCAAACTCTGGAATGCCTGAAATTGAACAAATATTAATTGCAAACGATAGAGATGTTTCTGAAACTGAATTTGAAAAAGATTTATATTTAGTAAGAAGAAGGATTGAAAAGGCTGTTTTAAATTCAAATATCCAAGGTTTTTATATTTGTTCCCTTTCATGTAGGTCTATAATCTATAAGGGCATGTTTTTAGCTGAACAGCTAACTAATTTTTATCCAGATCTATTAGATGAAAGATTTGTATCCTCTTTTGCACTTTACCATCAGAGATACTCTACTAATACTTTCCCAACTTGGGAGCTTGCTCAACCGTTTAGAGTTCTTGCACACAATGGAGAAATAAACACTCTTAAAGGTAACGTTAACTGGATGAAAAGCCATGAAATTAAAATGGTTTCAAATGATTTTGGTGAACATAGTTCATATTTAAAACCAGTAATTCAATCAGGAAGTTCAGATTCTGCGGCTCTCGATGCGGTCTTCGAATTATTAGTAAGATCTGGTCGAGAGGTTCCATTAGTTAAAACGATACTTATACCTGAAAGCTGGTCAAATAAAGAATGGATGTCAAGTAAATGGAGATCAATGTACTCTTATTGTAATTCGGTGATGGAACCGTGGGACGGTCCGGCTGCAATTGTTGCTACAGATGGTAAATGGGTGGTAGGGGGCATGGATAGAAATGGTCTTCGTCCAATGCGATACTCAGTAACAGAAGATAACTTATTATTCATAGGTTCTGAAACAGGTATGGTTTCTGTGGATGAGAGTAAAGTTATAAAAAAAGGAAGAGTGGGTCCAGGCCAAATGATTGCAGTAGATCTTTCTCAGGGAAAATTATTTAATGATAAAGACATAAAAGATCAAATTTCGGAGCTACTCCCCTTTGAAAAATTTGAAAAAAGTATAATTAAGTTAAGTGATCTTCCAAAGGATAATGAAAAAAAAGAGTCTCTATTAAAAATGTCAGAAATTAATAGACTCCAAGTTTCTGTTGGCCATTCACTTGAAGATATTGAGTTAATTCTTCAGCCTATGGTAGAGTCTGGGAAAGAACCGACTGGTTCAATGGGTGATGACACCCCATTAGCAGTTCTTTCAGAGGAATATAGAGGCATACATCATTTTTTTAGACAGCAATTTAGTCAAGTAACTAATCCTCCAATCGACTCTTTAAGAGAGAGGAGGGTCATGAGCCTAAAAACTCGTTTAGGTAATTTAGCTAATCTTTTAAATAAAAATTTAGACGATAAAAAGTTAATAGTTCTAGACTCTCCTGTTTTGCTATCAAGAGATCTTGAGATTCTCAAAAATTCTTTAAAGAATGAGACTCTAGAAATAGATTGTACTTTTGATCTTCAGAGCGAGGGATTAACTGAAGCGCTCCAAAGAATTAAGCATGGAGCCGAGGTAGCTGTTAGAGAGGGTATCTCTCATATTTTCTTAAGTGATTCAAATATAAATAAATTAAGGGCCCCAGTACCAATGATTTTAGCAACTGGAGCTGTTCATACGCACTTAGTTGAAAATGGAATAAGAACATTTACTTCGTTAAATGTAAGATCCGCTGAGTCTTTAGATGTCCAATATTTTGCTGTTTTGATAGGTGTTGGTGCAACGACAATTAATCCTTATTTAGTAGAACAGGTTATAGCGGATCGTTTCAAGCGAGGACTTTTCCCAGGAAAAAATTTGAATGATTGTTTTGAAAATTATTCAAAGGCAATTGACTCTGGGATATTAAAAATTATGTCTAAAATGGGTATAGCAGTTTTATCTTCCTACAGGGGCGGATACAACTTTGAAGCAGTAGGATTGTCAAGAAAACTTGTAGGCGAGTTTTTTCCTGGAATGGTTTCGCGAATTTCTGGTATTGGTCTTCCTGGAATAGAAAAAAAAGTGATAGAGCAACATAGAAAAGCTTTTGCAGATGAAAATATAGTGCTTCCGATAGGTGGTTTTTATAGGTATAGATTCAATGGAGAAACTCATGCTTTTGATGGTCGTTTAATTCACACACTTCAAAATTCACTTGAAAGAAGTTCTTATCAAACTTACAAAAAATATTCTGATGCAATAAATAATTTGAAACCCGTCTCTATTAGAGACTTATTAGGTTTTCAGTCAGTAAGAAAGTCAATTTCAGATGATGAAGTAGAGTCAATTACTGAGATAAGAAAAAGATTCGTCACTGGTGCTATGTCACTTGGTGCTCTTGGTCCTGAGGCTCACGAAACTCTAGCAATAGCAATGAATAGAATAGGTGCGAAGTCGGATTCTGGGGAAGGTGGTGAAGATAGAAATAGATTCATTCCAAGATCAAATGGAGATAATGCAAATTCAGAAATAAAACAAGTTGCATCAGGAAGATTTGGGGTTACAACTGAATATCTTAATAAATGTTCTGAAATTGAAATAAAAATTGCTCAGGGAGCAAAGCCAGGTGAAGGAGGTCAGCTTCCTGGTTTTAAAGTTACCAAACTTATTGCAAAACTTAGGCATTCGACTCCAGGTGTTACCTTAATTTCGCCACCTCCACATCATGATATTTATTCTATTGAGGATCTTGCACAATTAATATATGACTTAAAACAAGTTAATTCTGAAGCAAGGGTAAACGTAAAATTAGTTGCAGAGGCAGGAATAGGAACGATTGCTGCAGGTGTTGCTAAGGCTAACGCTGATGTAATTGTTATTTCCGGTCATTCAGGCGGTACAGGAGCTAGCCCTCAATCATCTATAAAATTTGCTGGCGTACCTTGGGAAATGGGTTTGACAGAGGTAAATCAAGTTTTAAGTCTAAATAGATTAAGACATAGAGTTTTACTAAGAGTTGATGGGGGTATTAAAACAGGTAGAGATGTAGTTATTGCAGCTATGATGGGTGCAGAGGAGTTTGGAATTGGTACTCTTGGATTGGTTGCAATGGGTTGTATACTTGTAAGACAGTGTCATTCAAATACATGTCCAGTAGGTGTTTGTACTCAAAGCGAAGAACTAAGAAAAAAATTTACTGGTAATCCAGAAAAAGTTGTAAACCTAATGAGTTATATAGCTAGAGATGTAAGAGAGATACTTGCAAAACTTGGTTATAAAGACTTGAATGAAATAATTGGCCGTACTGACCTGCTAACTCAAGTAAGTAGAGGTAGTCCTCATTTAGATGATCTGGATTTGAATCCACTTCTAGTTCAACCAGATGTAGGTGACATGCCGAGAGTTTTTTCTATTAAAGGAAGAAACGAAGTTCCAGACACACTTGATAAACAAATGATCGAAGATGCAAAAGAAGTATTTGAAAGAGGAGAGAAGATGCAATTAGCTTACTCAATTAGGAATACTCACAGAGCGATCGGAACTAGGTTTTCTTCCAAGCTAGTTAGAAAATTTGGACCTGACGGTTTAAAACCGGACCATATTACCCTTCAACTAAGAGGTTCAGCAGGTCAGTCACTTGGTGCATTTGGGTTAAAAGGTCTTAAAATTGTAGTTGATGGTGACTCTAATGACTACGTTGGTAAGGGTTTATCTGGAGGAACAATTATAATTCGACCTGCTCCAAGTTCAAAATTAATATGTAATGAAAATACAATAATTGGAAATACAGTTTTATATGGAGCTACATCAGGTAAATTATTTGCAGCTGGTCAAGCTGGAGAGAGATTTGCAGTTAGAAATTCAGGAGCTAATGCTGTTGTAGAGGGTTGTGGTACTAGTGGTTGTGAGTACATGACTGGAGGTCTAGTTGTTATTTTGGGAAGTGTTGGAGATAATTTTGGTGCTGGTATGACAGGGGGTATGGCCTTTGTACTAGATACTGAGG
>PTLN01000112.1 GCA_002938125.1 Alphaproteobacteria bacterium MarineAlpha2_Bin1 | reverse complement strand
TAGAATTATTAGTATACCTATAATTAAGAACATGGTTATTTCAGCAATCTTAAAAATATCTTTCTTTGTCAATCCCAAAAATGTAGTTTCTTTTAATTGAAGTGGGACATCTATAGAGGCAAACTGCATATTTATTACTTCTATTTGGTCACCTCTTTCTTGATCATATCCTACAGTTGTTCTGACCAAAGACGCAATTTTGTCTAATTCTTCCTGAGTTCTGGGAGTGTAAGTTACCTCACCATTTTCATCAATTTTTTGAATACCATCTACTAAAACAGCAACTGTTAATCTTTCTATATCACCAGACTCTTGTATACGGGTAGTAGTAGACTTAGTTATTTCATAGTTTATCGTTTCCTCAGTTCTATTTGTTTCAATACTATTTATCGGCCCGCCTGGATTATTTTCATCAGCTTGAGTTTCTGGTAAATTATTTGCAACAGTAACTGTATTATCATCACTTCCTTCAATTTCTTTTGAGTTTTCTGTAATTCTTTGCGTTGATCTTTCAACTTGACCTAATGGGTCAAAAGTTTCATCACTCTCTGTGACTCTATCAAAGTCCATATCAACTGATACTTCAGCCCTTACTTTTCCAAAGCCAACTGTCCTTTCAATAAGTCTCTCGATGTTTGAACGCAGTCTTGATTCTGTTTCAAGCCTTGCCTCCTCAAGTGTAGCTGCGCTTGCTAGACCATTTTCAGATTCTTGACTCTGTGCAAGAAGATTCCCACTATCGTCAACTATTGATATTTTACTTGTTGTTAAGCCATCAACAGCAGATGCTACAAGGTGTTGGATTGCTCTAACTCTACTTATTTCAAGTCTTCTGTTAGCTCGAGTCTTCACAATAACAGAGGCACTTGGTGTCCTGGTTTCTCTACTAAATAGCTCTCTTCTTGGAAGAACAAGATGCACCCTTGCACCCTCAATAGAATCAAAGGACCTTATTGTTCTAGCTAGTTCCCCCTCAAGTGCTCTTACTAAGTTTACATTTTGAACAAAATTGGTTGTTCCAAGTGCATCACTTCTATCGAATATCTCATAACCAAGTGAGCCACCAGAAGGTAAACCTTCTTGTGCTAGAGATAAACGAATTCTTTGAACATTACTTGAAGGTATGTAGATTTGGCTGCCATTATTCCTAACTTCATAGGGTATATTTTGTTGTTCAAGTATAGAAACAATTTGTCCAGAGTCTTTTATATCTAACTCACTATATAAAAGAGACATATCTGGAGTTGAGACTCGACCAATGATAAAAATAAAAAAACCTAATGTTAATATTGCTGCCGCGGACATGGCTGCAATTCTAGTTGGTCCAAGGTTATTAAAAAATTCTAGCAATCTCACAGTTTTTCCTTACTTATTAAATTATTAATAAAATATTAATATTTCTGTTCACTCTCTAAGGTTACAATAAAGAGAGTGAACAGAAGGTTAATAAGAGGAAAAAGATGCCTACTTTATTAAATTAAATGGTTTTTTAAGACTTAATTTGCCCTATTTTCTCTTGGATTTCTATAATATTGAATTCTAGTTGCCCTAAGGCCCCTAGATCCGTGTTTTTCCATAGCTTCTTGCCAAGAGAAAAATTCTTCTAGTGATAAAGAATATTTAGTACATGCTTCATCTAAAGATAAAACTCCTGATTTTACTGCGTCCACGACAATAGCTTTTCTTTTTATTACCCATCTTTTTGTATTTGAAGGTGGGAGGTCACTTAGATTAATATTTTTTCTTATTGAATTGTAGGTTTTCATCATATCTTGCCTTAAGAATATACCCTCAGTACAGTTTTTTTCTATACTGAGGGAGTGTGTAAATTAAAATTATCTTATAAGTCTTATGACTTCATCCATAAGTTCTGTTCCTACGCTAACAACTTTACCATTAGCTGAGAAGGCTTGCTGAGTGATGATCATATCAGTAAACTCATCTGCAAGATCAACGGTTGATGCCTCAAACGATGCTGGTGATACACTTCCTGCGCCACCTGTTCCTGCTTCCTGTAAGTTAAAAGCACCTGATGTTGTAGTTTGTTGGAAAGTATTTTTTCCTAAGTTATCAAGACCATTAGCATTTGTGAATGTAGCAAGTGGAATTTTATATAAATCCCTACTTGTTCCATTATCGAAAAGAGCTGTAATTACTCCTCCATCACTAACACTTATTGAAGCTAATTGTCCAAAAATAGCACCATCAACTGTAAACTCATCTAATGATGAAGCAGCAGCAAATTGAGTAATACCATCAGCTGTTCCATTCGCACCTAAATTTAATTTGATGGTTTGTGGAGTTGTTGCTCCTTGAGCTGTTGAATAATTTATAGTTAGGTCATTTCCACCATTATCAGTTCCCTGAAATGCTGCATCGGTATTTGGAATATCAATTGTACCATCAGTATTAAATCTTATTCTACCATGAGCAATAATACCATCAACAATAGCTAGATTAGTATCTCCTGCAGGTTCCATAAATACTTCGGTATAGTATGTATTTGCGTGATTAGATTTAAGGAAAGCAAAAGATAGTGTATGAGCGGCACCTTTGGAGTCAAAGATTTGAACACTTCTTTTGAAGCTAGGTGTTATAGATCCAGATGCCATATTAGTAGCTGATGCAGTAGGTACATAAGTTGCTGCAACTGTTTGAGCTGTCATCAATCTAGCACCGTTATTAGCAACTCCAACTACTAGGGAGGATCTTGGATCACCAGTTACAGTCAATGTGCCACCAACCACAGACGCTGACATACCCGCATTAGAATCTATTAATGCTTTGAGTTCATTAAGAGTAGAAAACTGACCGCTTGTAGCATCTGGAGCTGTATTAAATGTAAATGTTATTGTTCCTGATGTTTGGTCGTTACCTGCTGCTAAATTTGTTGCACCGGCATTAGATACGGTTATTGTTATTGCATCTCCATTAGCAAGCTGAGATCCTGTGGCAACAGCTGCGCTATTTAAAGCAGTTGTTCCTGTCACTGTTTGCCCTGTTGCAGCTGCAATAACTGTATTTTTTACTGGAGCTCCAGTGACAGTCTCCTCAGAGTTAAGGTTCATTTCTAATGAAACATTTGATGTTATAGTTGCACTTCCAGCAACATCAGCAACATTTACAGTTTCAGTTGCAGTTAAACTTCCTCTATCATCTGTTATTGTGCCATTAGTAGGATCAATAGCCCAACCTCTAAGAAAGAAACCTGATGTATTTACTAGGTTACCATCCTTGTCAGGTTCAAACTGACCCGCTCTTGTGAATTGGAAAGTACCAGTAGTATTCGTTGGGTTTGAAATATCTGCTACAACAAAAAAACCATCTCCAGTAACACCTAAATGGGTGGAAGTTGAGGAGGTTTGCATCAAACCTTGTTGATCAATTAGGTTTCTTGCAGAAGGAAGAACACCACTTGGTTTGTTAAGACCACCTAAACCAGGTGAAACTAATGTTTGAAATCTTGTTTCATTTCTTTTATATCCAACCGTATTAAGGTTGGAAATATTTGCTGATATTGAACCCAAAGCTTGTGCGTTTGAATCAAGTCCTGTCATTCCAGCGGCTATCGCTCCAAAGAGACTCATCTCTTACTCCTAAGGTTGCGATCTCAATTAATTAAGATCAAAGTTACATTATATTAATTTACTATTTCTACTATTTACTCTATTCTTTTCTTTTGACTGAAATTACTTGATCTAGTGGGATAGATATACCGCCTACATCAAGCATATTTTCTCCATCTTTTGTAAACACACCATCAACACTACTTATCATGTTGGTAGTTGAGTTTATTGTATTACCTCTTTTATCAACAGCGGTAACAAGTAAAGTATAAACCCCATTAGGAAGTTGATTTCCTTCTTTATTTTTTCCATCCCATTCGAAGTTATGTGGGCCTAAATCTTTTTCACCATTTGATTTAAAGACTGCAATATTTGAACTATCAAGAACTCTTAAAGTTACACTCTCTGCAGATTCATCTAATTTGTATTTCCAATTAGCTTGTCCATCTTTAAGTATGCTTCTGTTTTCTTTTGCCTCAACTTGTCTTCCAATAAATGAAACTGCACCTGAGAGTTCATTTTGTGTAGCTAAAGAAACAAGTTGTTCAAGTTTCTTATTTGTAGCAATTGATTGCTCCACTTCTGTAAATTGAACAAGTTGATCTGTAAACTCACTTGGATCCATTGGCTCAAGAGGATCTTGATTTTGTAGTTGAGTTGTTAGAAGAGTTAAAAAAGTTTCAAAGTTATCTGTAAGCTTGGTAGAGGCATTAGTTGCCTTACTTGCTTCTGCAACGCTTACTGGGTTAATTTCTACCATTATTCATTTCCTTAAACACTTAAATCTATTGCTCCCTCCGAAAAACCAAATGGTCTCGGAATGGACTTAATTGACCCACTTAGAGTTTCCACTACAGAGTTTTCTTCCTCTAATGAATTCTCATTTGAGTCCTGATTTTCAGGATTTAATTGACCATTCTGGTCATCTCTAAGACCAAAATTTAAACTTTCAGAATTGGTCTGTAGACCAGCTTGTTGCAAAGCTCGTTCCAAACTCTTGGAATCTCTTTGAAGATTTTCTAGAGTTTCTGGCTTATCAGCTAAAACTGTAGCAATTACGCGACCTTCACGCGAAACATCTAGTTGAATTTCTACCTTCCCCATGTCAGATGGTTGCAGTTGTATTTGTATTTTGTTAACACCTTCACCTACTGCTTTTGAAATATTTACGGCAATTTGTTCATGAATAGGCAAAAAAGTTTGTGTATGAATTGCTCTGTTGAGCCTTTGAGGTCCATTGTTATTTAAAATTTCATTAACAGTATTATTGCTTGAGGAAAAGTTCAAACTATTATCTAAGTTACTAGGTAGGAAGGAAGAGTTTTGAAAGTTAAAATTTTCAGATTTTGCGACTACTGGGTTTAACTTTATTTCTATATTTTTTGTTATAGATATTTCAGATTCAACCTGTGATTGCAAAGAGTTAAATGTTGAGTCAAAATT
Source organism: Alphaproteobacteria bacterium MarineAlpha2_Bin1 (assembly GCA_002938125.1). Lineage (GTDB taxonomy): Bacteria > Pseudomonadota > Alphaproteobacteria > SHVP01 > SHVP01. Next base: position 569 of record PTLN01000112.1, on the reverse strand, counting down.
TTGAATTAAATTATTTGGTCTTGGTGCAGTAATTTGATTATTCAAGTTTTTATTACCAGCATTGAAAAAACTATTTCTATTATCATTTTTGTTGGAATTAAAACTAGTCTCAAATTCACTTACATTACTTTTTAAAATATTTCCCTTTGGATTGCTAGTTAATGTATCATAATTTCGGATACTTTCTGAAATTATTTGTTGAGTATCTTTTTTTATAAGTATTTCGTTAATAGTAGTAACTTTTCGTGAATTTTTTTCTGTATTAACTAAAGATGGAATATCAGAGTTATTTATCTTCTGACCTAAACTAGTAGTTGAGTTATCTTCTAATTTATTAATATTTAATTTTAAATCTCTTATTAGAGGGTTATCTTTGTTAAAGATATTTTTCCTTATTTGGTCTTTATTTGAAGAATTTAATATGTTTTTTGACTCTAAACTACTTAAAACTTTACTTTCACTGTCTTTTAAATCATTACTTGAATGTTGAGAAGCTAATTGCTGTTGAGCCTGATTAAGAAGAGTGACTAGTTGTTCAACGGGTTGATCTACTTGAGTTTCTAGAGGTT
>PTLN01000111.1 GCA_002938125.1 Alphaproteobacteria bacterium MarineAlpha2_Bin1 | reverse complement strand
ATTATTTGAATGTACATCTGCTTTTTTATCTAAAAGAATTTCTTTTTTACCTGAAATACTATTGTTCGAATCATTAATTATCCTCTCTGGGACTGCACCAATATTATTTACTACTTCTCTGTCACCCCCTTCAATATAAATATATACAAAATATGCCGATATTATTAAAGCAAGACAAGATAAAATAATTTTTTTCGTCGGAAAATTTTCTCTATATCGAGTAATAGGAAATTCCAGGGTAAGACTCTGCGTCCGAACTGTCTCTTTTTTAAATTGCTCAAAAACAGTATTTTGATCCAGACCAAGATATTTACTGTAGGTTTTAATAAATCCAGCTATATATGCTTCTCCAGGCAAGTCATCAAATCGCCCTTCCTCAATAGCTTTAATATATGTAGAACTTATTCTTATTGAGTTAGCTACATCATCTACTTTTAAGCCTTTTCTATTTCTTACTGCCTTAAGATCTGATCCTACACCGTCATAGCTATTCGATATATTTGATATATTTTTAAGCTTTAATCTGCTTTTATGTTTTAATTCGTCAGAACCATTTTCAATCATTAAAGACACCTAGATTATTTAAATTAACCTACAAAAAAATGCTTAGACAAATAATTAAGAATTATCAATTATTATATCTTAAATCAGCTTGAATAATAAACTCATTAATTATTTCAGATAAACTTTGTTCTCTTTTGATTAAACCTATGCTTTGGCCTGCCATAACTGATCCATTATCAATATCACCATCGATAGCTGCTTTTTTTAGTGCACCTGCCCAAAAATGCTCTATATCAAGTTGAGCTTCAGGCATAGTTTTTTTTCCATTATCAAATTCCTCAATTACTTCTTTTTGTTTATTTAAAAAAAGCTTTGTTCCTTTATTTTTTAGTGATCTAACAGGAATAACAGGAAATCTATCATCTAGTTGTATGCTCAGAACAGCATCTCGAGAATTAGCTCTTAAAAATGCTTTTTTAAAATTTTCATGGGCTATACACTCATTAGCACAGACAAATCTTGTTCCCATTTGTACCCCACTTGCTCCCATTTCCAAATAGAATGACATAGCCTCTCCTCTTCCTATTCCCCCCGCAACAAAAACTGGTACTTTATTGATGTTGGGCAAAATTTCTTGAGCTAAAACATTTGTAGACACAGGTCCGACGTGACCACCAGCTTCAAGACCTTCAATGACTAGAGCATCTAAACCAGATTTAATTAGCCGTTTAGCCAAAGAAAGAGCTGGTGCGAATCCAATAACTTTGACTCCTGCTTTTTTAAGTTTAGATATTGAAGAAGCAGAGGGAATACTGCCAGCTAAAACTACATGAGAAATATTTTTTTCTATACAACAATCTATCAAATCTGATAGCTGAGGATGCATTGTAATAAGATTTACTCCAAAAGGATAGTCAGTAAGTTTTTTTGTTTTTTCAATCTCTTTCTCTAATTCATTAGGGTTTAAGGAACCACAAGCGATTACTCCAAACCCCCCAGCATTCGATATTGCGGATACAAGACTTGCTTCTGAAAGCCAGCTCATCGCTCCTCCCATAATTGGATGTTCAACTCCTAGAAACTCAGAACCTCTTTTTGATAAATGCTGAAGTCTTTCAGACATAATATATTTACTAGTTTTCATCTAAACCATATGCTGTGTGCAACGATCTGATAGCAAGCTCTGTATACTCTTCATCAATTAGTACACTTACTTTGATCTCAGAAGTTGATATAACATGAATATTAATTCCTTTTTGACCTAATGTTGAAAACATCTTTTGAGCTACTCCTGGATGACTTCTCATACCAACTCCAACTACTGATACTTTAACAACTCGGTCATTTGAAATAATTTTTTCATATGCCAAATCATTCTTATTTTTTTCAAGAACGTTGATAGCCTGATTTAATTGATTTCGAGTAATAGTAAACGTTAAATCTGTTGTTTTTTTATCTAAAGATATATTTTGAACAATCATATCAACATTTATATCCGAATCAGCGAGTGGACCAAAAATCCTAGCTGCTATTCCAGGTCTATCAGATACTCCGCTTACAGTAATTTTTGCTTCATTTGGAGAATAGGTAATACCACTTACAATTTCTTTTTCCAATATTTCATCCTCATCTACAACCATTGTGCCTGAAACATTATTAAAGCTTGACAAAACTTGCAATCTAACTTTTTTATTTTTTGCTAATTCGACCGACCTTGTCTGCAATACTTTAGCTCCCAATGATGACATTTCCAACATCTCTTCATAAGTGATCTTGTTAAGCTTTTTTGCTTTGGGTACTATTCTCGGATCAGACGTATAAACACCATCCACATCAGTATAAATATCACATCTCTCAGCTTTCAAAGCAGCAGCAAGAGCAACTGCACTAGTATCAGAACCTCCTCGCCCTAAAGTAGAGATTCTATCTGTTAAGGAAATGCCTTGAAACCCAGCAATAACAGCTATTTCCTCTCTTTCCATGGATTCATTAATCGAAGTTACATCAATATCTTTAATTCTTGAGAATGAATGAATACCCTCAGTAATTATAGGGATTTGCCAACCAAGCCAGCTTCTCGAATTTAAGCCAATTTTTCTAAGTGAAATCGCTAATAACCCTGCGCTAACTTGTTCTCCAGATGAGACTATAACATCATATTCTTCAGGACTATAATCAATTGAAGCCTCTGAAACCATAGAAATTAACTCATTTGTCTTTCCAGCCATAGCAGAAACTACAACTGCTAACTCATGCCCTTGATCTGAGATGGCTTTTATTTTAGAAGCTATATTTTGTATTTGGTTAATATCTGCTAGTGATGTACCACCAAATTTAAGTAAGTATCTTGACATAATTTAAGACCTAACTATGTGAACAAATAAATTGTATACAATTAATTCTTTCGAATATAATAAATTAACTCTATATTTAAATATTAAAAATTATCATGGAAACTAATAAGAATACAATCGATCAAAACGAAATTAGTAATTTTAGCTCTTTAGCTAGCAAATGGTGGGACCCAGATGGGCCCTTCAAACCACTTCATAATCTAAATCCAACAAGAATTCTTTATATTAGAAATAAGCTAATTAGCCATTATAATATTAATCAAAATGAATTAAAACCTCTTAAAAATCTGAGAATTCTTGATATTGGTTGTGGAGGCGGTATCCTTTCGGAGCCTATGGCAAGACTAGGTGGTGAAGTAGTTGGGGTAGACCCATCAGAGAAAAATATAAAAATAGCTAAAGCCCACTCAGAACAAAATAACTTAAGTATTGACTATATAAATTCTACCGCAGAACAACTAGTTGAATGGGGAGAGAAATTTGATGTAATACTAAATATGGAGGTTGTTGAACATGTAAATAATATAGAGACATTTATTTCCTCTTGTTATTCTCTTATGAACCCAGGAGGTATAATGTTTATTGCAACCTTAAACAGAACTTTGAAGTCTTATTTTTTTGCAATAATAGGTGCTGAGTATATTTTGAAATGGCTCCCAAAGGGAACGCATGATTGGAATAAGTTTGTCAAACCATCTGAATTAAGAAGCTACTGTTCCAGTTCAGGGTTTATAAATATTGACCTAAAGGGGATGAAGTATAACCCACTGAGAGATACCTGGGGAATAACATCCGATCTTTCGGTAAATTACATTGGAAGTCTACACAAGAAGAACGTTGATAATTAAGCATCATTCCTATTTGACCAGGGAAGTACACCAAACTCTATACCTTCATCTTTAAGATCTTTTGCTTCTTCAGCTGAAGTTTCTCCATAGATACCTCTTGATTCTGTTTCACCATATGAAATTTTTCTAGCTTCTTCGGCAAACTTATTTCCAACATATTCACAATTTTCTTCGACTACCTTCCTTAATTTTTTGAATGCTGATATAACTTCAGGGGAGTTATGTATATTACCTTTAGTTGAATTTGATGAGCTTTTTTCGCTTAAAGTAGACGAAGCCATGTTCGAACTATTATCTCTTGTAGATACGTTAGGTGCCATCAAAGCTTTTTGAACTTTATTATTTGAGCAAAAAGGGCATTCAACAGATTTAGATTTAGATTGCTTTTCAAAATCTTTGCTATTAGAGAACCATCCCTCGAATGTATGACCATTTTCACATATTAAATCAAAAGAAATCATAATTAATCACCAAATAAAATACATGCTCTCATTTATACTGTAATATAAAAAACTCATGCTTGTTAAAAAATACTACTTATAACTTATTTTACCTCTATACTATACTTAGAATTTAAAAATAAACTAGGGATTTGTTTTCTGATATTATCAACATGCTTAGGGTCTATTGTACACTCAATTGATCCTACATCAACACCAGCATCTTTTAATATAGTTCCATTTGGATGAACTACAATAGAATGGCCAAAAGTTTTCCTGCCGCCTATATGTTTTCCAGTCTGGGCCGGAGCAACAATATAAGATCCAGTTTCAATAGCTCTTGATCTTAATAAAGCATGCCAATGCAATTTACCTGTAAATTCTGTAAATGCTGAAGGAATAAAAATTACATTAGCTCCATGTTTTGCAATATCTCTGTATAAATTAGGAAATCTAATATCATAACATATAGTTAACCCAAAATTTGCTAAAGGTGTTTGAAATACGGGGGCATTACTTCCAGAAGAATATTTATCAGACTCTTTATAGGTCAATCCATCTGGAATTGAAACGTCAAATAAATGAATCTTATCATAATACCCCTCAATATCCCCTTTATTATTTATTAAGTAGCATCTGTTAAATAATTTTCCATTAGAAATTTTTATAGATAAAGATCCTGCCAATACCCAAACATTATTTTTTTTTGCAATATCAACAAAAAACTCTATACAAGGGTTTTGATTTTCTTCAAATGAATTTGAAAAAAGATTATCCCTACTTGAAGGCATTAATAAAGCATTTTCGGGGAAACAAATTAGATCCGAGCCATTATTTATAGTATGACTAGACAATATCAAAGCTTGTTCCATATTATCTTCAAGAACATCATTAGAGTTCATCTGAATACATGATATTGTAAACACTTATTTTTCCAAAAAATTAGTATTAAGATCTTCAAGAAGAGACAGCTTATCTAATTCTACTAATTCATCAAAACCACCGATTGAGTTTCCATTAATAAATATTTGCGGAACTGTATTTTTTCCTGCCGCTCTATCTTCCATTTTTTTTCTTTCTTCAAAATTATATGAAACATCTATCTCTATATAATCAATCCCCTTTTTATTTAGTAAGTTCTTTGCATTTGAACAGTAACCGCATAAAAATGTTGTATAAATTTCAACTTTCGCCATAATTATCTCTTTTTATAGAATATCGCCATAGAATTAAATGTTAATTCCAATATTTAAATTGTGGCAGTGTACTAATATAATAGCTTATTTAAACATGGACAACCATAATTTATTCGATTTAAAGAGACTGAAATTTCGTCAGAAAAAATCAAATTTGGAAAAAAAGTATGATAATTTTCTTCATAAAGAAGTAGGAGAAAGACTTATAAGCAAAATTAATGATGTAAAGAAAAATTTTGATAAGGCAATTGAAATAACAAATAAACCAAAAATAGTAAAAAATATTCTAATTAAAAATAATTATTTTTCATCGGGTAAAA
>PTLN01000110.1 GCA_002938125.1 Alphaproteobacteria bacterium MarineAlpha2_Bin1 | reverse complement strand
GTGCAGTACCTACTATTGATGCTCTTTTAAGTTGTTCTGATTTAAGAATATTAAAATCGTTAATCTCTTCAAAATTACCTCTATATCTTTTAAATAATGTTTTAGCTATATAGACCCTTTCTGAATGGTCTACTTCTACAAACGGAGCATATATAGATCTTTTAAAAGCAAATTCTGCTCTAAAGCTTGGGTGAATTTTCCATGCAATGTCACTCAATATGCAAATTGCTTTAACTAATCGTAATTCTGTTTCAGGAAAATTATTCAATAGTGGTAAGATCCATTTATAAAAATTTAATATATTATTATAAAATCTACTTTCATTTTTCGATATTTCATTACAATATAAAATTAAAGAGTCCTGTTTTTTTTCTGTATCTCCTAACTGATCATATAATATACCCTCTCTAATTCCATAAGATGAAAAAAAAATTTTTTTAGGTTCCACTTTTAATAATATTCTCTCAAGAAGTAAGGATGAATAGGATACAGACCTTCTTCTCGGTTTTGATATGAATGACATTGATTTTAAAGAATAACTGAGATTAGACAGAACTTTACAAAGATCAAGTGCCTCCTTAAAGGAAATTTCGTAATTATGTATTACAGATATTGGGTGATTGGACCAATTGATAAATACTTTTGCAAGAGATCTCCATGCGCCACCAATTGCATAAAATGATCTATTTTTTTCATTTACTAACCATCTTGATTTATCTAAGTAAGAGTCAATTACTTCTACTAAGTATTTTTTTCTTCTTAAATCTCCTTCAAATTTTAAAATACCTAAAGGGAGAGTAGCAGTTTCATTAAAATTTGTATCTCTGGAACTAGCTAACTCCAAACTTCCTCCGCCAAGATCACCTATCAAACCAGATGGATTCTTAAATGATGACATAACTCCTAAACATGAAAACCTAGCTTCTTCTTTACTAGACAAAATATTTACTTTGACATTATAGCTATTATTTATTTTTTTTACGAATGCTTTTCCATCCTCTGCATCTCTTACAGCTGCAGTTGCAACTATAAAAAGTTCAGATTGCATTGATTCTGATATTTGTATATACCTTTCAATTGCTTTCAAAGCTTTTGTACATGAGTCTTTGGATAGCTTACTAGAAAACCTTAAATTCTTTCCTAAACCACACTGGGTTTTCTCATTAAAAATAGGAATAGCAGATTTAATTTTTTTATTATAAATAACTAAACGAATAGAGTTTGAACCAATATCTAACACTGAAAATGATGAAAAATCTCTCATGTAAATCCTTAAATATCAAGATCTAGTTCTGGTAATTTAACTTCATTTAATGATCTACCCATTCCTGATAAGCTAGGATTATTAATAAAATATTCATGGGCAGCAAATCTGTTTTGTGATTTTTTTCCAATTTTTATATAATTACCGTGCTCATTTAATTCCCAGGACTGAACATTATCCTTTAAATTTGCAACCATTATTTGAAAAAGGATCTGTTGATGAACAGTAGCGTTTTCAATTGGTATTAATGTTTCCACCCTCCTATCCAGATTTCTAGGCATCCAATCAGCTGAACTAATAAAAATTTTTGATAATTTTGAAGGAAGTGTTTTTCCATTTCCAAAACATACTATTCTTGAGTGTTCCAAAAATCTCCCAATTATACTTTTTACATAAATATTTTCTGATAAACCTTTTATACCAGGCCTTAAACAACAAATGCCTCTAACAATTAAATTTATTCTTACACCTAACTGAGAAGCAATATAAAGTTCATCTATTACCTCTGCATCAACTAAGGAATTCATTTTTGCCCAAATTTCCCCAGGTTTTCCTTGTTTTATAAACTCTACTTCTTTTTTGATAAGTTTTATTAGCTTCTGTCTCATGGTAATTGGAGAAATATCTAACTTTTCCCAATTTCTAGGTTTTGCATAGCCTGTTAAATAATTAAATAATTTTGCTGCATCTCTACATAAAGACTCATCTACAGTAAAAAAAGATAAATCTGTATAAACTTTTGCAGTAACTGGGTGGTAATTTCCTGTTCCAAAATGAACGTAACTTATTAATTTATTTTTCTCTCTTCTAACTACTAATGATACCTTGGCATGCGTTTTTAATTGGAGAAAACCATATATAACATGTACTCCCGCTTTTTCCATATCTCTAGCCCATCTTATATTTGCTTCTTCATCAAACCTTGCTTTAAGCTCTATTAAAGCTGTAACAGATTTTCCTTTTTCTGCAGCCTCGATTAGTGCTTTAACTATGGGAGAATCATTACTAGTTCTATATAATGTTTGCTTTATGGCCACAACATTTTCATCTTCAGCTGCTTGCTTAATAAACCGAATAACAACATCAAAACTTTCATAAGGATGATGAACTATAATATCTTTTTGCATTATTGCAGCAAAACAATCACCGTTAAACTCACGAATTCTCTCAGGAAATCTCGGATGAAATTGTTCAAATACTAACTTTTGTTTTCTAAATTTAATAAGTTGTTTAGTATCTTCTAGAGCTAAAATACCACTTGTATATACTATGGAGTTATTATTTATATCTAACTCTTTAGCTAAAAAATTTGCTAGTTCTTCTGAAATCGTATCTTCAACCATTAATCTAATAATAGTTCCTCTTTTTCTTCTTTTTAATACGTTTTCAAATGATAAAGCTAAATCCTCAGCTTCTTCTTCTATTTCAATATCGCTATCTCTTATTACTGTAAATGTTGACTTTGAAATTAACTCATAATTAGGAAAAATTTGGTCTAAAAATAATTCAATTACTGTTTCAATTCTTATTAAATTTATTTGAATAGTTGGTAAACTTATAAATCTTTCCATTTGTCTGGGAATTGGAATAATTGCTTTTAGTATATTGCCATCAAATTTTCTTTTTAGTCTCATCACTATTCCAAAACCCTTATTAGGAAGAAAGGGAAAAGGGTGAGCAGGATCAATTGCAATAGGAGTTAGCAAAGGAAAAAACTGATTTAAAAAAATTTTTTCTAACCAGTTTTTTTTGCTTTCATCGATTTTACTTAAATCTAAAACACTAATATTATTTAACTTAAGTTCATCAATTAAATTACTCCATACTTTTTGCTGCTTTTCTATTAATATTCTTGATTGTTTCCATATTTTTTCATATTGTTGAATTGGTGATAGTCCATCCTGGCTTTTTGTTGTAACTCCGGCCTGAACTTGCCCCCATAAACCAGCAATTCTGACCATAAAAAATTCGTCTAGGTTTTCTGCAGAAATTGAAAGAAATCTTATTCTTTCCATCAATGGGTTATTTATATTTGTAGACTCATCCAAAACACGTCTATTAAATGCTAACCATGATAGCTCTCTATTCAAAAATCTCTCTGATGATTTAATCATTTCCATATAATTTATATAAATTTATTAAAAAAATTTTTTGTAAATTATACCTAAATGTTCATATTTTTCAATATAGTAGAAACAAAGGGAACAGTAATCTCTTTTTTATTAGCAAATGATTGAATATCTATTTCATCTACTAGATTTTGCACATCCTTAAAGTTTCTCTCTACTCTTTTTAACAAAAATTTTACTACTTCATCATTCACTTTTATCTGTCTATCAGTAAATAATTTTTTAAATAAAAGTTCTAATAGTTGATCATCAGGTTTTTTTAATTCAATTACAGCCATTGAGCGTACTCTTGATTTCAAATCTTGTAGTTTTATATTCCATTTAGCAGGTGCTTTTCTATCTAAGAGAAAGATAGTTCCGTTTTCTTCATTACATATATTAATAACATGAAAGAGAATTTCTTCTGGTAGTTTAGAGGCATTATCTATGGCAACATGAGAATTTTTGTATATTTTTTTTAAAGAAAGATTATTTAAATTACTACTTTCAATTATCAAACCATTAGTCATTAGTTTCCAACAATGAATTAAATGAGTTTTGCCAGAACCTGGTTCGCCATAGAATGATAATCCATTTTTTGGCCAATTAGGCCATTTATCAAGCCAACTTACAGCTTCATAGTTTGAGGTTGATACTATAAAATCTTTTCTATCGAAGGCAGGTAAATGTCTGAATTCTAAATTTAATTGGGACATAATCTATATATTATATTAATTTTCTTTTATGACAATATTCCAATAATCATTATTATTGATCAAATTTATATTATTTCTCTGTAAAGAGGTTACTAATTGATTGTTATTACCGTAAAAATGAATCAAAATTTGAGTATCATTTTTATTTATTTTAATTATATTTACCTTTTCAACGACTCTCGTTTTTTTAATTAAAGTTATTGCCCTATTCAAGTAACTTATGTCTGGAGTTATAATATTAACGCTTATTGTATTAGGATTATCAAAACGAATAATGTTTTCCAATTTCCATTCTTCTACGATATTTTTAAATACTTTTTTAACAGATATCTCCAATAATTCTTCTTCTTTTCTTCCATTAGGAACTGCAAAACTTTGTATATTTACAGTTTTTAATTGGTCTCCAAACTTCTTAAGTGTAACATGAAGTCTTAGTAGATTTGCATTCAAATCTTGTACAAGTACGGCGTGAGCAATTATACCATTTTGGAGACTATACCTACTTAATATTTTACTTAAACTTTTTTCATTACCAATAATTGCCTGATTTGCATTAATCGTAGCTATATCAGAAAGTGATCCTTCTGGTAAAAAAATTGGAAATATTGTATTTTTGTTTTGTGATAAATTTTTCCAAGAAATTCTCCATTTATTTGGATCATCCCATAAAATCTTAACACCCTCTTTCTCATAAACTGGAATAATCATTTGCTTTCTACTGATTGACTCTGAAAATAATATGTTATTTGTCTTGAGAAATTCTCTAATTTTAGAAGATTTAAATTTAAACAAAAACGTTGCAAAATACCTCTTGTCAAGTGCTTTTTCCTTTTCTATTTGCAAAGAGGAAATCATTTCAATAATTTTTTTATCATTTATTTTCGGAACTAAATTAATTTGGTCCGCTATAACCAGCCTATTTATCAATTGCAAATAAGCAGTTCGTTGTGCTTGATTTAAAGCAATATCTCTAGCAATTGTAGTGGAAGAGGAGGTAATATCTACAACAATATTTTTTACAACATAAGGATCGACTGGCTCGTTTGCTTTTACAACTGCCTGAGTCAATGAAATCAAGAAAAAAACTAATACTATTGAATATATAATTCCATAAAATTTAAAATTATTTATTAATTTAATATTTTTATTTTTTATCATTGAAAAGAACAAAACTATTGTTAAAATTTGTTATTGATATATTAGTATACAATATATTAATAAATTTACTTAAATCAAATTTTCATTAAAAACAAACATCTGGCTAAATACTATGAAAAAAAATACTTATAAGTCCTCTGGTGTAGACATAGATGCAGGAAATCAAATAGTTAATGATATAAAACTATTAGCCAGAAGAACCAAAAGAACAGGTGAAGTCAATAAGTTAGGTGATTTTGCAAGTATTTTTGACCTTAAAAATGCAGGTTATAAGGACCCCTTAATTGTATCATCAACTGATGGCGTCGGAACGAAGTTACTTATAGCATCAGAATTAGATAAGTATGATACAATAGGTATAGATTTAGTCGCAATGTGTGTCAATGATCTGATAGTTCAAGGTGCTGATCCTTTGTTTTTTTTAGACTATATAGCAATAGGTAAATTGGATAAACGAAAAATACTTTCGATAATGAAAGGTATAGTGAAAGGATGC
>PTLN01000011.1 GCA_002938125.1 Alphaproteobacteria bacterium MarineAlpha2_Bin1 | reverse complement strand
TGTTCCGGCAACAAGGAGATGAGGCATTCTTGTTAAGTCTGCAAAAATTGGTTCACCACCTATATCTTTTCCAAGAGCTAGAGTTAATTTTCCTCCTGAATTCTCAGAGTCTTTTGAAGATAATAACTCTCTCAAATATACTGTTTCTCTGTTTGAATTAGGTAGTTCGATACCAATAACATTTTGTCCTGGAATAACTGCAACTCTTGCAGAGATTGCACTCATTGATCTAGCTATATCATCAGCAAGACTAATAACTCTGGAAGCTTTTATACCCCTTGCCGGTTCTAGTTCATAAAGTGTTACCACTGGACCAGGTCTTACCTTGATTATTTCACCACTAATCCCAAAATCACTCAGTACACTTTCTAACATTCTTGCGTTTTGCTCTAAAGCTTCTTCACTAACAGTTCGTTTTTTATTTGTATTAATTGAAAGTAAATGAAGTGGTGGTAATTCTATAATATTCTTATCAAGTCCCAACTTTGCTTGGGCTTCTATTCCCTCTCGCTTGCCCTTTATAATCTTTTGATTGTTTTTTGAAATTCTCCCTTTTTTTTCTATATTAGATTCTTGATTAGCTGAAATAGAATTTGTTTTTCTAATTTCATTACTTAAAGTAGGTTCAATTTTATGTTTAAATTTTGCTGACTGATTAAAAAATAATTTTTTGAAAAATTTCGCAGAAAAAATTTTACTTACAAATTTAAATCTATAGGTTTTTAGTTTTGTATTATCAGATATTTCTGTACTGCCCTTTTTGGGAGACGGTTTAAAAGCAAGTTTCTCTCCTGTCCTTGAGAACCACAATATTGTGTAAAATATTTTTTTTAGTAATAATTTAAAAAATTGACCAATTTTCTTCCATTCCTCAATACCAAGACTTAAAGTATATATAAAGCTAACACAGCCAAGAATAAAAAAAAGAGAACTAATTAAATAAAAAATATTTATATTAGTTGAAATAAGACCAATACTATACTTATAGATTAAGGATCCTACTAAGCCACTTAATTCAGTTAGTGAGAATTTATTATAAAAATTAAGTAATAATTCGTGGTTAAATGAGAATACTCCTAAAGTGAGTATTAGAGTACATATTTTAAGCCAAAACTTTTTTACACCCTTATGTGAAATTAGTCTCCATGACCAACTCATCAAAATAGGGATAAGTAGGTATATAGAAAATCCAAAAATTTGAATTGATATATCAGCAATTATAGCACCTGGTAATCCAAACCAATTTGATACCTTTGAGTCGGTTAAATTATTTAAACTTGGGTCGTTTTTGGAGAAAGAAACAAGAGAAATTAATAGAAATAAGGACAAAATTAATAATATTATTGCTAATACTTCAACTGTTCTTTTTTTAAAAAAACTAGTAGCACCCTTTGGTAAGAATGATATATCTCTATTAGTATTTGTCATAAAATTTTTTTTATAGCTTAATAGCCTTGATGAAATAATGTAAATTTAAATCAAAAAAATATATTAAAATCGTAAAAATTTAAAATATTTTCATTTAAATTTAGCCTTGAAAAGACTAACTAACAAGAATGATTTTTTTCAAAATACAATTTTATTAAATATAAAACAGAAAATATTGCCTAAATAAACTTAATAATTTAGGCTATATCAATTTTTTTAAGTGATCTATGTTTATGTAGCTAAAAGGAGCTTTTTATTGAATATTTGAGCCTTTTTGATGAATAAATTTTTTGAATATTGAAAATTCTCAATTAAATTAATCAGTGATTATTTTTTTTTATTTCATTTACAAATTTTAAAATTGGCTTAAGAATACTTTTAATGGTTGAAATTTTTATAAATATAGCTAAATCAAAGATATTCAAATCATAGTCAATTTAATTCCCTTAAGGTTTATAATGGTTGAAAAATTAGATGCAGATATTACGGTTATTGGTGCTGGTTTAGTAGGGAGTCTTTTTGCTAATTTTGCAGCTGATGCTGGATTTAAAGTTATAATTATAGATAAAGCAAACCATAAGGATCTTATCAAGAATAGTTTTGATGGTAGAGCTAGTGCGATTTCATTTGGAAATAAGCGAATACTAGAAGTAAATAATTTATGGGGTGAAATTAATAAGTATGTACAGCCTATATTAGAAATACGAGTTTCAGAAGAGGGATCTAACTCCTACTTACATTTCGATCATAAAGAAATAGGATCAGATCCTCTAGGATACATGGTTGAAAACAGATATTTAAGAAAAGTTTTTTTTGAGAGCATTATCAAGAAGAAAAATGTTCAATTATTTGACGAACATGAAATAACAGATTTCTCAACACTTAACGGTCGAGGAAAGTGTTTTCTTAATAATTCAAAAGTAATTGACTCTGATCTTATTGTAGCTGCTGATGGAATCAAATCCAAAATAAGAGAAAAATCAAATATTGAATTTATTGAAAAAGATTATAGGCAGACAGCAATAGTTACTACCGTAAAGCATGAGAAACATCATAATGGAATAGCTCACGAAAGATTTAGAACCCCAGGTCCTTTCGCAATTTTACCATTAAGAGGAAATATGTCCTCATTAGTCTGGGTGGAAAGTAATATTACCGCTGAGAAATTATTGAAATTAGAAAGTAATAAATTTAATTTTGAGTTAGAGAAAAGGTTTGGTGATTTTTTAGGAAGTATTGTTTCAGTTCCTCCAAACTGGAAATACAAACTGAAACTATCTCATGCTAAACAATACTATCAACATAGGATAGTATTGATCGGTGATGCAGCTCATGCAACACATCCACTTGCTGGTCAAAATTTTAATGCGTCTATCCAGGATATTACTTCATTAGTATATATGTTGAAAAAGAAGTCAATATTGGGTTTAGATATTGGAATAGTAGATACCTTAAGAAAATATGACAAGCTAAGAAGGCCTAGTAATGATAGACTTATAGCTATGACTACATTTCTAAATTCCTTGTTTTCGACAAATAATTCAATAAAAAAATTTTCAAGAAGAACAGGTATTGCTTTAGTTCAAAATAGTGGATTTGCTAAAAACTTCTTCATGAATTATGCAGGAAATAAAGATATAAATATCCCAAATTTTTCAGATATAAACATCAATAGTTAGCCTAATTCTCGCGATAAATTGAGCTTTTCCAATCCATTTATATAAGTCTCCCAGTTTTTTTTAAATTCAGAACATAAGTCATATAAATAATCCCAAGTATAAATTCCAGTATCGTGACCATCATTGAAAATTATTCTTATTGCATAATTACCAACTTTTTCAATATTAGATATGTCTACATATTTTTTTCCAGGTACAAAAATTCTTGTCCTTGGATTGTGTGTTTGTACTTCAGCAGAAGGACTTGAAATTCTGAGATATTCAGCTGAAAGTTTACATTGTTCTTTTTTAGAAAATAAAATTGCTAGAGTTTTATTTTTCTTTGAATAGGATATTTCTAAAGGATACTTTTTTTTATTTCTATTATTCTTCAATTTTTCTTGCTTCTTCTACAATTAATATAGGTATCCCATCTTGTATTGGATAAGCTAGTTTGGCTTGTTCGCTAATAAGTTCCTGATTTTTTTCATCATAAACGAGTTTGGTTTTTGTAAGCGGGCAAACAATTATATTTAGAATTTCATTATCTAATGTCATTTTCAAAGCTTAATACTTCATTGGATTGTAGATTTTTGATTAACAATATTTTGCGAGTTAACAGATATTTCAACTAAAGAGTAAAACAAATTAGCCCTCTCGGTTATATTTTTTGCTTCCAACAAAAGCTGCTTTTCTCTTGGTTCAAAAGGGCAACTCATTGATAACGATTGAATAATAGCATCATCTGAAAAAGATTCTAAATTTTCTATATCAATATCAATTTGATATTTTGTAAAATATTTTTTTAGTAAAGGTATGAGTTTACCTCTCTCGATGATATGATCTGACATATCCTTAATATCATAATCATAATTGAAATTTTCATAATTAGCCTCAATCAGACGAAAATCTTTGCTTGATTTGAACTCATTTATTAATTCGAATCTGCATATACCGTTTAAAGTAAAATAATATCTCCCATCAACTGTCTCTTTAAATGCGGTTATTCTACCTACGCAACCTATTTTATATAATTCCTTTCCTGATGATGTATCAAGTGGTTGAATCATGCCAATTATTCTCTCCCCTTTCAGTGATTCAGAAAACATATTTTTATAACGCTCTTCAAAAACATGCAAAGGTAGATCGGTGCCTGGTAAAAGTATAGTACCTTGAAGAGGAAAAATTGGAATTACTCTAGGAAGATTTTTAAGTGAGGGAGTGTTAGTAAAATTATGCATTATTTTAGCTAAATATAATAGAAGACATTTTTCTTCTACTCAATTTTGTGAGTTCATTATTAGTTCCGAGTACTTCAAATATTTTTAATAACTTTTCCTTTGCTTCACCATTATTCCATTCTTTATCTTTTTTCATTATTTCTAGAAGATTTTCGATTGCTTTTTCAAATTCATTTTCAGCCGCTAATGCAGTAGCTAAATCAAATTTTGCTTTTAAATTATTTGGTTCTTGATTAATCAAATTGATGAGGTCTTCTTTACTTATTAGAGTATCTTTATTCTCTGCAAGAGAGAGGGCCGAAAGAGCTGATTTAATTGCATCATGATCTAAAATATCTTCACTTAATCCATCCAGTAACTCTTTAGCCTTATCAGAATCATTGTTATTTATATATACTTTTGCTAATCCTGCAATTGCTTCTGGATTCATTGAGTCAAAGCCAATTACTTGTAAATATAAATTTTCGGCGGCTGAAAAGTTATTTTCTTTGAATTCATTTTCTGCAGCAGCGAGAGCCTGCTCAACTGGTGAAGGACCTATCGGACCAATTAGCTTTTCTATGAATGATTTAATTTGTGTTTCTGTTTGAACTCCGACAAATGCATCTATTGGTTGACCATCCTTAAATGCAAATACAGCTGGTATTGATTGTATCTGGAGTTGTTGAGGAATCTGAGGATCATCATCAATATTAAGTTTTACTAGTTTAATTTTGCCTTCTGAATTTGTCACAACCTTTTCTAGTATGGGGCCAAGTTGTTTGCAGGGTTCACACCATGGTGCCCAAAAGTCAACCAATACTGGCGATTCTTTGGATGCTTCGATCACATCTTCCATAAACCTATCAGTAGAGGTGTCTTTTATCATATCAGAAGAATTTGAGTTTGATCCTATTAGTTGCTCGACCATTTTATATCCTGCTCATAAGTAAACAAATAATAACTTAGTTTAGAATATCAATACCACTTTATATCCAGAATTCATAAATATTTTTGAGGTATTTCAATAATTTTAAATGTATTTCCAAAATGAGAGATAAATTTAATAAGGTCATTACTGCTTATTGTTGTGGTAGCTTTATTATGTAGAGGATGATAATTTAGTTCATTGGATTCTAGCATTTTTTTGTCAAGAATTACATTAACATCTCTAGCATTATTTGAAATTATCGCAAATGGGGTAACCGAACCGGGCTCAACACCAAGGATTTTCAGCATTACTTCTGCTGAGCAAAAAGAAAACCTTCCAGCTCCCATTTTTTTTGCTAAACTATTTAAGTTTATTTGGGAATCTTCAGAGACAACAATCAGCCATAGGCCGTTTTTTTTATCTTTTAAAAATAATGTTTTGCAATGAGTTCCGGGAATATTCCCACGAAGTTTTTGGCTATCTTCAACGGTGTAAAGTGCTTCGTGCCTAAAAGTTTTTGTTTTTATATTAATTAATTTGAATAAATCAAATAATTCTTGCTCTTTTTTAAGTTTTTCTGTCATTTTTACTAAGTAGATAGATATATGAAGAATTAAGAAAAAAAATTAAGGATATTTTTTGTTTTTTTATACTATTTAATGTATAAAATTACCATATAAAAATAATTAATTGCAGTATGTGCGGGCGTAGCTCAGGGGTAGAGCGCAACCTTGCCAAGGTTGATGTCGTGAGTTCGAATCTCATCGCCCGCTCCATAATTCTAGGTGTCCAAAATGAAGACAGTTCCAATAATTAACATTCAACCTTTTCTTGAAGGGAGTGATATCGATAAGACAAATGTTGCAAAAGAAGTTGATAAAGCGTGCACAGATATTGGATTCTTGGTAATAACTGGGCATGGTGTCCAAAAAACCCTTATTGACTCGATGTATATGGTTAGTGAAGAGTACTTTAATAGACCTATGTGGGAAAAAATGAGATACAAAATGCCTATAGATAGATATAGGGGCTATACTTCATTTGGGTCAGAAAATTTAGCAAATAGCCTGGATGAAATATCTCCGCCAGATTTGAAGGAGTCTTTTTCAATTGGGCCATTTGATCACGAGATGGATGAGTATCATTTTGGTGAAGCAGGATCTAGATACTTTGCTCCAAATTTTTGGCCTTCAAATCCGGAAAATATGCAAAAAATTTGGGAAGAATATTATTCAGAAATGGAGAGGTTATCTCAAGATTTAATGAAAATTTTTGCAATGGCTTTAGGTTTGAATGAAGA
Source organism: Alphaproteobacteria bacterium MarineAlpha2_Bin1 (assembly GCA_002938125.1). Taxonomy (GTDB): domain Bacteria; phylum Pseudomonadota; class Alphaproteobacteria; order SHVP01; family SHVP01. The sequence continues at coordinate 21,596 of PTLN01000011.1, read as the reverse complement.
TTGGTTTAAGGATAAAATAGATAAGCATATTACTAACTTTTCCGTTATTCATTATCCAGGACAAGAGATTCGTAAGCCTAGAAAAAATCAACTAAGGGCGGGAGCTCATTCGGACTACGGAAGTTTAACTATTGTTCAGACAAATACTGATGTAGGTGGTCTTGAAATAAAAAATAAGAATGGAGAATGGGAACCTGTTCCATGGGTTGAGGGTGCATTTGTAGTCAACTTAGGTGACTTGATGGCTGAATGGACAAATGATAAATGGGTATCAACTATGCATAGGGTAGTAAATCCACCCACTAATAAATCTAATATTTCTAAAACCTCAATGACATTTTTTCATCAACCCAATTATGATGCAGTTATTGAGTGTATTCCAACATGTATTAAATCTGGAGAGACACCTAAATATACAAAAATAACTTCTGGTGAACATGTAACTATGAAAATAAATAAACATCGAACAGTTGTAGATGAGTGAGAAGGTTAAATAAATGGATATGTTAAATTTAAATGAACTTGAAGACATAGCTGTAAATAAATATTTTGGGAATGTTGATAAGAAAAATCTTGAAGGAGTATTATCTTCGCTAAATTCAGATATAAGTATAAATATTGTCACGGATCATCTTACTCATACTGGTTTAGATGAAGTATCAAAGATGTTGTTAGGATATTTTGAGAACTATAATAAACTTTGGCATGGTAACTTTAGGTCAATTATAGATGAAAAAAAACAGTCAATTGTTTTGAAGTTTGACTGGAAAATTAATGATAAAAATAACAAAGAGGACTCAGGATCTAATGTTAATGTTTTTTATTTTGAAAAAAATAAAATATCCAAAATTTGGATTTATATGAGCACCCAAGATAATCCCTTAAAGTAATTTATGTATTGGAAAGTATATGTTAGATAGTGTTCTAGAAAAAAATCGGGCTTATTTGCAAAATACTGACTCAGCAGTATTTAACGCTCTTGTTGGAGAAGAAAAAAGACAAAGATATGGTATAGAACTAATAGCATCAGAAAACTTTGCTTTTCCGGAGGTTTTAGCATTGTTAGGTTCGGCTTTCACAAACAAATACTCTGAAGGGTATCCAGGTAGAAGGTATTATGGAGGGCAGGAGTTTACTGATATTATAGAAGAACTTGCTCGTGAAAGAGCAAAAAAAATTTTTCGGGCTGAACATGCAAATGTTCAGCCATTATCGGGATCCTCAATGAATCAAGCAATATATCATGCTTATCTTGAACCCGGAGATAGTGTCCTTGGAATGGAGTTATCTCATGGAGGTCATCTAACTCATGGTGCTCCAGTCTCTCATATGGGGAAGATTTACAATTTTTTAAGGTATAAAACTATCATTGATAAAGGTGGAGTTATAGACTGGGACCAAGTAGAAGATTTAGCTGTAAAGAATAAACCAAAGATACTACTTTGTGGTCATTCTTCATATCCTAAAGATCTTGATTACAAAAAATTTAAGTTTATTGCAGATAAAGTAGGTGCTCTAACTATGGCTGATGTTTCTCACATAGGTGGGTGGATTGCAACTAACCATCTAAATAACCCATTAGATGCTGGTTTTGATTTTATGACTACTACTACTCATAAATCTATGCGTGGACCAAGAGGAGGTCTTATACTTTCTAGAAAAGAACATGCCAAAAAGATAGACTCTTCTATTTTTCCAGGTTTACAAGGCGGACCTCATATGAATCAAGTAGCAGCAACTGCAGTTACAATGAAGAAGGTATTAACTAGAGAATTCAATGATTATGCCTTGATGGTATTAAAAAATGCAAAAATATTAGCTGAAGAATTAATGACAGAAGGCTTTGAATTAGTTACTGGGGGCACAGAAAATCATCTTATTGTAATTGATACCGTAAAAAGTATAGGTTTAGATGGAAAAAAATCTGAAGAATTACTCGACGAATTTGGAATAACAACGAACAAACAAGTTGTTCCAGATGATCCTAACCCTCCCCTAAGACCAAGTGGGATAAGACTTGGAACCCCTGCTCTAACAACGAGAGGCATGGAAGAGAAAGATTTTAAGATAATTGCAAAATGGATTACAGTGATTTTAAAGGAAAGAGAAAATCTTAACTCTTTATCAGGATTAAAAAGTGATATTAAAACTTTTTCAGAGAAATTTATACTGCCTGGTATATAATTATATATAGGGAGATATTCAGTTATGAGTGCAGACCCAAATAGAATTACTAGACACTTTTTATCTGTGGAAAACAGTAGGCAGATACACTATAGAAAAGCAGGAAAGGGTCCTCCTATTTTACTTCTTCATCAATCCCCAAAATCTTCCAAAGAGCTAATTCCAGTTATTAATGGTTTAAAGAAAAATTTTACTTGTATAGCCCCTGATACTCCTGGTAACGGTAATTCTGATCCCTTAAAAGTAAAAAACCCAACTATGTTAGACTATGGAAAAAATGTTAAACTATTTCTGGATGAAATGGGAATAGAAAAAGTTTGTGTTTATGGTTTTCATACTGGAGCTTCAGTAGGAGGTTCATTTGCTAGTCAATTTCCAGAAAGAGTAAATGTTGCAGTTTTAAATGGTTTTGTTGCTCTTAATAATGAAGAACGTAAAGATATTATGAGTAACTACTTGTCGCCTTTAGAATATAGTTGGGATGGAGGGCATTTGCTTTGGTCTTGGGCAAGGTTTCGAGAGCAACATATTTTTTTCCCGTGGTATAGAGTTTCTGAAGATACTAGAATGCAATCTAACTTACCTGATCCAAAGCAAATTCATGAAAATTTAATGGAATTTTTTCGGTCCGGTGATGAATATAGAAAACCATATGGTGCCGCTTTTATGTTTGAAGGTGATAAAGTAGCAAAAACTTTCAGATCACCCACAATTATTTGTGCATCTGACTGGGACCCTACAGTTCGCTTTATTGCAAGATTACCTGAAAATCTTCCATCTTGTGTTCAAATTGAGAGGTTGGGAGATAAAAGAGGAAACGAGGTTACAGAATGGTTGGAAAGTGTATTTGTAAGATATGCTTCAGGTGACACTCCGCATTTCAAAGTCCCTAAACCAATAAAAAACAGTTATTGGCAGGATTTTGTAGATGTTGATGGAATACAGCTTAATATAAGGAGAATTGACGGTAATAGTAGGCCCGTCATATTTCAACATGAAATTGGAGATGATAATTATTCATTATCTAGGTACCCAAATGCAAACTTAAATGCTCTTGCTTTTGATTTACCTGGTCATGGTGAGTCAGATAATTTTGATTCAGATAAAGATCTAAATTTAGATACTGTTTCAGAATACTTAGGTAATGCAATAAAAAAAATTGGTGTTGAAGATTTTAATTTTATCTCAATGCAAAATAGTAGTTCAATTTCCTTAAAAATTTGTAATAATTTTGCGAATAAAGTAAACAAATTATGTTTGGTTAATTTTCAATATATTTCAAATACAGACAAAAAAGAGTTTTATGATAAGTTTTCTTTTGAAATTAACCCAGAAAGATATGGGGAGCATTTAATTAAATGCTGGAATTTCATCAGAGATCAGTCACTCTTCTATCCATGGTATAATAACAAAAAAGAAAACTTAATTTTGAACCAAAGTAACCTAGAGACTAATTACTTGCATGAAAGAGTTGTTGCATTATTAAAGTCTGAAAACAACTGGCATAAAATTTGTCGAGTATTACCTAATGTTGACGAAAATATTTTGCTGAAATCTAGTAAGCTAAATATAAGTTTTGCTGGTAATAAAACTCATCCGCACTATAGGTTTAAAGAAAAGCTAGTCCAGGACAATAGTGATACGTCATGGGTAGAGCTTACAGATGATCCATCTTCTTGGTTTGAAAAAATATTAGGATAGAAAAAAAGATAAATTTTCTTCTATCCATAAATATTTATTAAACAACGCCATATGCTATCATTGCATTAGCTACTTTAATGAAACCTGCTAAGTTTGCCCCCTTAACATAATCAACAAAATCATTATTGTGTTCCTTTCCATACTCAACACATTGATCATGAATACTATGCATAATTGATTTAAGTTGTTTTTGAAGATCTTCACTTGTCCAGGATAACCTTTGGAGGTTTTGAGTTATTTCTAAACCTGACACTGCTACACCTCCAGCGTTAGCTGCTTTTGATGGACCAAAAAGGACCTTAGCATCTAAAAAAGCGTGAATACCGTCTTGTTCAGTAGGCATATTTGCTCCTTCTGATACAGCCTTTATACCATTACTTATCATAATTTTTGCTTCATCTGTCGATATTTCATTTTGAGTAGCACAAGGAAGGGCCAAGTCAGCTTCAACTATCCAAGGCCGCTTTCCTTTATGAAATTCTGAACCTTTGAATTGATTGGCATATTCACTTATCCTGCCTCTTTTAACAGTCTTGAGTTCTTTAACCCAGTCAAGTTTCTCCTGTGTTATTCCTGATGGATCATAAATAAAACCTTCAGAGTCAGACAAAGTAAGTGGTGTTCCACCTCTATGTAATATTTTTTCTGCTGCATGCGTGGCAACATTTCCAGAACCAGATATTAAAGCCTTTTTGCCTTCAATAGCTGTCCCTGCTTGTTTTAACATATCCTCTAGGAAATAAACTGCACCATAACCAGTTGCTTCAGTTCTAACTAAGCTTCCTCCGTATTCTAAGCCTTTTCCGGTTAGTACTCCTGTATACTGATTAGTAATTCTTTTATACTGTCCAAACATGTAGCCAATTTCTCTTGCTCCAACACCTATATCTCCAGCAGGCACATCAACATCTACACCAACATGTCTGTATAGTTCGGTCATAAAAGATTGACAAAATCTCATAACTTCATTATCTGATTTTCCTTTTGGATTAAAGTCAGAACCACCTTTACCTCCCCCCATAGGCAATCCAGTAAGACTATTTTTAAATGTTTGCTCAAAAGCAAGAAATTTCAAAATACTCTGATTAACACTTGGGTGAAACCTTAAACCTCCTTTGTATGGTCCTATAGCGTTATTATTTTGCACCCTATACCCTCTTTGGACCCTAACATTACCATTATCGTCTTCCCAACATACTCTAAAACTAACGACTCTATCTGGTTCAGCAATTCTTCTAAGTATTTGGTGCTCATGATATACTTCTTTATCTTTAATATAATCGAAAATATATTGCGCAACTTCATAAACTGCTTGATGAAATTCATTTTCCCCCGGATTTCTTCTTTTTACCCCATCCATGAAACCCTGAAGATCTACATGATCTGATACTGCCATTTTATATTCCTCACCATTTGGTTAATTTATTTAAATTACTATCCAACACTTATATACTATGCCATTTATTATTTCCAGATATTAAAATATCAATTTAATCTACTGTATGTCATGAAAAAATTTAGTGTTTAAAGTGTCTAATTCCACAAAAGACCATAGCTATATTGAGGTTATCAGCAGATTTAATAACATCTTTATCTTTTATAGAACCACCAGGTTGAATTACAGCCCTTGCCCCAGCATTAATTACTGTTTCTAGACCGTCAGGAAAAGGAAAAAAAGCGTCTGATGCTGCAACAGAGTTATGAGTTAATTTTCCGCCTAGTTTTGCTTCTTTAGCAGCAAAGTTAGATTTGTGAGCAGCAATATATGCTGAGTCTAATCTACTCATTTGTCCTGCTCCAATTCCAACAGTCGATAAGTTTTTTGCATAGACTATTGCATTTGATTTAACGTGCTTAGCTACTTTAAAAGCGAAAAGTAAATCATTAGTTTGATCTTGAGTAGGATTTAATTTAGTAACTACCTCTAAATTAGTCTCAGTGACTGAAGCTATATCTCTATCTTGAACAAGGTATCCACCAGAAATAGACTTAATTAAATGCTTACTATAGTCCAAGTTTATTAGGTTTTTATTTTCTAAAATTCTTAGATTTTGATTTCTCTTCAGTATTTCTAATGCTTTATTATCATATTCTGGAGCAATAATTACCTCTGTAAAAATTTTAGCTAATTCCGAAGCAGTATCAGAATCAATTTTTTTATTTGTTGCAATGATTCCCCCAAAAGCACTTACAGGATCGCATTTAAGTGCATTTTCATAGGCTAATTTTAGACTATTGTTTATTGCGACTCCACATGGATTAGCATGCTTTATGATTACTACTGTTGGTAAGTTAAAAAATTCTAATTCACTAATTATTTCAACCGCAGCCTCAATGTCATTTATATTGTTATAACTTAATGGCTTACCATTTAATTGCTTTGATGAAAATACACTATTTTTTTCAGGGTTATCGAAATAAATTGCTGCTTCTTGATGTGGGTTTTCACCGTATCTTAGAATAGATTTTCTTTTTAAATTAAGGTTTAAATTTATAGGGAAATTTTCTTCATCAACTTTATTATCACTATATTTTGAAAGCCACTTATAAATATTTTTATCGTAATCAGTTGTTTTTTTGAATGCTTTTATAGCTAAATATTTTCTAAACTCTAATGAAGTTCCGCCTGAATTGCTTTTCATCTCATCTAATAATTTATTATAGTCAGACAAGTCAGTTATAATTGTAATAAATTCATGATTTTTTGCTGCACTTCTAATCATAGCGGGTCCACCGATGTCTATATTTTCTATACATTGATTAAATGAATTATTCCCTTTAACAGTTTCTTTAAATGGATAAAGGTTAATTATAACTAGGTCTATAAATTCTATTGAATTTGCTTTTGCATCATTAAGATGATTATTATTTTCTCTAATAGCTAGAATGCCACCATGGATAAGAGGGTGGAGTGTTTTGACTCTACCATTCATTATTTCAGGAAATCCGGTGTAATTTGATACATCTCTAACTTTAATATTATGATCTCTCAAATCCGAAGCTGTTCCTCCAGTAGATAGTATTTCAACACCGTGTTTAACAAGTTCTTTTGTAAATGGTATAAGACCAACTTTATTTGAAACTGATATCAGTGCTCTTCGAATTTTCATTTTAACTCCCAATTGAATTTAAATATTATTTAAGCGGTTTTGTGTATTCATGAATCATATTATTTAATAATTCTATAGCATCGTTAGTTTTTCCAGACTCTGAGAGGTTTTTTAAATTTTCCACATTTGTGTCAATTTCATATAAATCTGGCACAAATAGTTTCGCTTGTTTTATTCCTGCAATTTGTGTTTCTAATAAAATTTCTTCATCATAAAATAGTGATTCGTGAATTTTTTCACCCCGGCGCAAACCTGTAAAAACTATTTTTATATCTTTATCTGGTTCAAGACCTTCCATCCTAATAAGTTGTCTCGCAAGATCCTGAATTCTAATTGGCTCTCCCATATCTAATATAAATATTTTATTTAAATATTCTTCATTTTCCTGAATAGTCGATGCATGTAAAACTAATCTAACTGCTTCCTTTGATGTCATGAAATACCTTGTCGCATCAGGGTGAGTGACTGTAATAGGCCCTCCAAGAGCTATTTGTCTTTGAAACAAAGGCACAACAGAACCAGTTGATCCGAGAACATTCCCAAACCTAACTATAACGAAGGAGGTATTGCTTGTTTCATTTAATGATGATAAAGCTAATGATTGACAATAAGACTCAGCAATTCTTTTTGTTTGTCCCATTACACTTGATGGATAGACTGCTTTGTCGCTTGATATAAATACCATTATTTTACATGACGATTTTTTTGCAGCATTTGCGATATTTTTTGTTCCTAAAATATTTGTTAGAATGGCTTCAGTTGGATTTTGTTCAACAAGTGTTACATGCTTGAGCGCTGCAGCGTGAAAAACAATATCTGGTTTAAAATTATTAAATATTCTATTTATAACTTTGGTATTTCTTATATCAGCTAAAATAACAAGTTTATTTAAATTTGGGTATATCTCGTTAATTTCTGTTTCTATTTTATATAGAGCAAATTCGTTATTATCTAAAATACATATTGCAGATGGATTTAGATTTATTATTTGTCTAACTATTTCTGAACCTATAGTTCCTCCAGCACCGCTTATGAAAATTTTCTGACCATTAAATATAGAGTTGATTTTATCATTATTAAGTATTTGTTGAGGTCTTTGTAATAGATCTTCAAGGGCTAATGGTTGAAGGGTAGAGTAAATAGGTAAGTTAAGTTTATCTGACGTATCAGCATGAAATAGTTCTGTTATTTTAGGAAGTTTTGAAACTGTTAATCCTAGTTTCTGTGAGATTTCTAAAAGGGTATTTAATTTATCAGGATCTATTTTTGAATTTGAAAGTATTATTTTTTGGGGGCTCAAATTTTTAGAATTAAGTTTCAAAATAACTTTTTCTAAGTCAATCAACTTTCCCCATACTCTTACACCTCTAATATCTCTACCTATATTATTTAAAGAGCTATCAATTATGCCTATAACTCTGTATGGAGACGATCCAGGCCTATTTGCTTCCCTAATAAACCTCTCACTTTCATTATCCGCACCCACCATTAATACTTGTGTTCTCTTATTATAATTTTTTTCAAATATATTTTCAAAATTTCTATCTTTTATAATTCTATATAATAATCTTGGAGTAGACAGAAAAATAATTAGAAGAGGAAAAAGAAAAAACAGGGCACTTCTTGGAAAAGATTCAAGTCTTGTTACTAAAAACATAAGAGGAATAAACAAAAGTATAGAAAATGTTACAGCTTTCGTTATAGATAGAAGGTCTGTAATTGATGCGTAATGCCATATCCCACGGTAAAGACCTAATTTCCAAAAAGTAATTGAACATATTAAAACAAAAGATAATGTGCCAGGCCATAAAAAAAATATTTCTTGAGGGTAACCAATTATCTCATATCTTGCTAAAATAGAAATCTGAAATGCAACTCCTGCCATAATAAGATCATGAGCCGCTACAATAAAAACCCTTAAAAAAGGTATTTGTTTCAAATTCTTCATTTATATCTCTTTGAAGCTATTTGAAAAATTAGGATCATCAATGATGTTAAGATTACTCCTATTAAAATTACAATATCTTTAATTTGATTATTCAAAGTTCCTAGAATTGAAAGAATAACTAAAGAAGTATTTAAGAGTGATATGTAAATCACTACCCTCGAATGCTTATAAATCTGAGATATCTTTTGATAGAAATGATTTCTATGTGGATCAAAAATCTTTTCTTTTCTAATTATTCTATTTAATAAAGTTAAAGTAGAGTCAAAAAAATAATACATAGGTAAAAGAAAACTTACATGCCAAAGTTCAATGATAGCTAATTCAAATATAATCCATCCTATCAGAAAGCCAATAGGTATAGAACCTACATCCCCTAAAAAAATTTTGGCAGGATACCAATTCCAAAAAAGAAATCCTAATAATGAAAAAGTAATTATAAGTAAGAAAGTTGTTATAAATGAATTGTTACTAAATTCTAAAGACTGGCCAATAATTAAAAAAATAATTAGTGATCCGAAAAAAGTAAAAATACTTCCTGCTCCTGTAATACCATCAATACCGTCCATGAAATTAGTAAGATTAATTATCCATACCCATAATATTATAGTTAATAAAATATCTAAAGAAGTTGGAAGTATTCCTTGGAAAACTAATCCAGGGTCAGATAAACAATTTATTCCAATGGTAGCTGCCAAAATATGAAAAAAAATTCTAAATATTCTTGAAACTCTATTCAAGTCATCTTTCCAAGATATATACGCAAGTGTAAAAACAATTATAAATATAAATAAATTTGAAACGTTAAAATCGTTATAAATTAAAAATTTAAACAAGGTATATAAAAAAATATACAGTAAAATTATAAATATAATTACTATTCCAGCTCCTATCGGTGTTGCCTTAGAATGGCTTGATCTTAAGTTTGGTTCATCAAATATTTTTTTTTTAGAAAATATATTTATAGCAAGCTTACATCCAAAAAATGAAAGTAGAAATGCTAATAAAGATGTAACCCCAATATACCAAAACATTTTATAATTTATTTCTTTAATAATTAAAAATTAATATATTTTTTTTAGTATAGTTTCATAAACATTCATAGACCTAAAAATAAAATCTTGGGTAGTAAAATTTTTTACTACCAATTTCCTGCCATTTAAGCCCATATTCTTTTGCATATCTTTATTTTGGATAAGTTTTTTTAATGCTAAAGATAAATTTATACTATCTTTTACCGGCACTAATAGCCCATTTTTTTCATTGATTACAATTTCTCTACAACCCGGGACATCAGTTGTAACTATAGGTTTTTCTAAAGCAGCAGATTCAATAAGAACTTTTGGTAACCCTTCTCTGTATGAAGGAAGGCATACAATTGTTGCTTTTGATAGTGTTTCATTCATATTCTCTGAGAAACCCCACCATTCTATGATATCTTTTTCTACAAGTTTTTTAATCTTTTTCTTATCTATATTTGTCGGATTATCGGGATCAGTCTTACCTACTAATACAAATTTTGCCGCTATACCTTCTTCTTTTAATCTTATTGCAGCATCAAAAAATTCGTTCGCTCCTTTATCTCCTATAATTCTAGCAGGAAACATAACAATCGTATTATCCATCAAATTACTTTTTGGACGAAATTCTTCTATATCTACACCACACCCTTTAATCATAATAGTTTTTCTTTTTTCGACTAAGTTTCTATCTAAAAAAAGTCTTAAATCGTCATTATTTTGAAAAATTGAGATACTATTTTTATGATTAAGTGAGAATCTATAAATAATGAAAACAAATATTCTAAGAATTCTAGTAAAAAAATTTGATGTAACAAATAAAAAACCCAGACCAGTTACAGCATTAACCGTTCCCTGTATATTAAGAAGCCTTGCTATTATACCACCATATAAAACTGGCTTCATTGAAACGAAGTGAATTAAGTTGGGTTTATTTTTTGAAATTACTTTCCACATAGCAATAAATAATTTTAATTCTGAAATAGGATTCCTTCCACTTCTTTTAAGAGGTATATGATGAAATTTCAGGTCATATTCATTAATTATATCAAAACTTTTTTTGTGATAGGGCGCAAGAACATGTACATCTAAGCCACGTTTTTTAGCCTCTAAAGCCAGGGGTAATCTATGTGATATAAAAAAAGGTAAATCATTTAAAATAATAAATATTTTTAGATTTTTGTACATAACTTTTTACTTTGTTATCCATGACTGAAACATGAGAATACCCCAAAGTTGGTTTTGTCTATTAGCACTACCTAGTTTATGTTCATTCCAGTAATGTTTAATAGTATTAGGTTCAAAAAATCCTTCTTTAATGATTTTTTCTTCAGAGAGCATATCTTCTGCCCACTCAATTAGAGGCCCTCTTAACCAATCACCTAAAGGAACTGTAAATCCTTGTTTTGGCCTATTAATAAAATTGTCAGGTAAATGTTTTGACAAAATATCCCTTAAAATTTTTTTTCCTTGCCCTTTATGAATTTTCATATTATCGGGAAGGTTAATTGCACTTTCAATTATTCTATGGTCAATAAGTGGGACACGTGCTTCTAAACTCAATGACATTGAGGTCCTATCAAGTTTAGTTAAAATATCGTTTGGAAGATAGTTGATAATATCTAGTATTTGCATATTATAAACATTACTTTTTGAGCGTGAAAAACTTATATCGCTATAGAATTTTTTTTCTTCATTTCCGATAACAATTTCATCAGGATTTTGCCACTGAGATATAAGACTGTTGTATACAATTAATTGATCATCAATATCCAAAATTGAAGCAAGTTTTATCAATCTATCCGAGGCTTGAGGTGGTCTGATTTTATTCGGTAATAAATTAAAAATTTTGGTAATTATATCAGGAGGTGTTCTTCGTATTATCTCACTAATTCCGGTTCTAATTATTCTTGGAATAACCCGGACTTTTTTTGAATAGTAATTAGACCAAAGATAACGAGTGTAACCGGCAAATACTTCATCACCGCCATCACCAGATAGAACCACCGAAACTGATTTTTTGGCCAATTCAGAAACGAAATAAGTAGGAATCTGCGACACATCGGCAAATGGCTCATCAAATATGTACGGAAGCTTGTTTATAATTTCGAGGGCCTCAATATCAGTTATGTAATGTTCAGTATGATCTGTGCCTAAGTGCTCAGCAATTTTTTTTGCATATGTTGCTTCATTATAATCTTTATTACTAAAACCAATTGTAAATGTTTTTATTGGTTTAATACTCTCTTTCTGCATTAGGGCAACTACTAAAGAAGAGTCAATGCCTCCAGAGAGAAAGGCGCCCAATGGAACATCTGAAATCATTCTTCGTTTTATCGAGTCAATTATTAATTTTTCAATTTCTTCTTGTGTTTGTATTACATCTTTGTATGAAATAGCGGAATTGGAAAGAACTTTTATATCCCAAAATTTTTCTAATTTATTATTGCCTACAGAATCAATTGTTAGTATACAACCTGGGTCCAATTTATAAATATTATTATAAATGGAAAGAGGTGAGGGGATATAATTGTATTTTAAAAGACTTTTAATTGCCTCTCGGTTTATTGAAAGTTCTATTCTAGGTATCTCTTCAAATGATTGGATTTCAGAAGCAAAAGCAAAAATTTGGCCAAAGCGTCCCCAATACAGAGGTTTAATACCAACTCTATCTCTTATTAGCTGAAGTGTTTTATTTTTTTTATCCCAGAGTGCAAATGCAAACATTCCTATTAATTTATTTAGAGCTTTCTCAAGACCCCAAGTTCTTATAGACTCTAATAAAGTTTCAGTATCAGAATTTCCTCTAAAGTTAACTTTATACTTAGCAAGTTCTTTTCTCAGATCATCATTATTATAAATCTCGCCGTTATAGGCAATTATATATCTTTGATCAGATGATATCATAGGTTGTGATCCTCGTTCAGATAGATCAATTATTGATAATCTTTCATGACCAATAGATATTCCAAAATTATTGTCAAACCATATACCAGATGAGTCTGGCCCTCTATGGCTGACTCTCTTCGACATAGATTTTACGGTTGCTTTTAATTCTTCTGTAGAAAAATTGTTAAATCTATCAAAAACTCCTACAATACCGCACATTTACTATAGCTCTCTTCCAGGAAGACGTAAGAATTTCCATAGTATTTCTTGTTTTGGTGATTCAATATCAAATTCAACAACTATTTGTTGAGATCTTTTCATTTCTCCTTTTATACCCATATAAATACTCTCATCGACTATTGCTTTTTGGGGATTAACTTTAAACATCCACCCTGGACCTTTATTTAGTCTTAATAAAACCTCATCATTATTCCCAGTGCTTGAAGCAGAAATTGAAGGGTGAAGATGGAACCTTATTACTGCATGATACCTCACATTGTTATTAAAATTTTCAATAGAAATAATTGAGTCATTTCCACCTATCTCCATTCCATCATGGTATATATGTATTCTTCTGACATGGATTATTCCAAATTTTTTTCTATATCCATGATGGCGTACCTCCACCCAAGAATTTGTGTCTTCATCACCTCTTAGTGTCGGGTCAAAAAATTTTTTTTCTGTTATGAAGTCTGGATTTGAATTATTAATTGTAAGTGTTGAATATGCTTGGTTGTTTTTTGATAATTTTTCCCAGGTTAAATCTTCTCCTGAAAAGGTTCCACAATTAACAACCAATCTTTCTTTACCAACGGAAGCTTCAAAACTTAATGGCCCAAGATAGTTTCTAAATGAATTAAATTTCCCTGATTTCATAATCACGGAGAGTCTTTTAACATTAATTTTTTCAAATCCCAAATCAGATAAACTCATGAGGGGTTTTATATCATTTTTTATTATATTTAAATTATTCAGTATAATTTCAAATTCTTCGTTATTTTCAAAACTTCCGTTAAATACAGATAATTTTTCATCATTGTGAGTTAAAGTTGTGACTACTCTCAAAAAATATTTAACCAGGTCATCCAAATAATCAATAGTAAAATTAAATGTTTGTTTATTAATAACTTTAAGTAATGATAATATTCTCAAAAGAGTTAGAGCTTCTGTAACGTTTGAGCAGTCAAATAAATTTTTATCTCTATAGTTTTTTTCTATTTGATTATTTATTAATCTAATTGATTTTTGTGATAATTTTTTTTTATTATTAAGAATTCCAGATAAATATAAGCTTAGGCCACTTTGAAGTTTATCAATACTATTATTATTAAATGAGCTCCACCTTAGAAGGTGTTTTGTTTGCCTATATATTGAATTACAAAAAATATCAATAAAATTTTTATCAGCATCCCTGATAATAAAATTATAATTTATAATCCAACTCTCTAGTCTCATAGCAATTAATGATATATTCCATGTTAATTCATTCCAATTATTATATTCATTAATCCATTTTTTAATTATGGTTTGTGAGAATCTACTTGCCGCCATAGAATTTGTAGCTCTAAGGTGATGTAGCCAAAAAAAACTATGGAAGTCCTTTTTCCACTCTGCTGGTGTAAGTATTTCCCATGGAAGTTTGTTTCTAATATCTATAGTATGGCCGGATAAGAGAAACTTACCTTGAAAAATATAATTTCCAATTTCTATATTTCCAGGGAAAGTCTTTATTTGAATCTTTGAGATACTCTTAATTTTTTTATCTTGTAATGTACCATTATAAAGTTTCGATCTGAAAATTAATCTATGCAGAGCATTTTCTTTTGACATTTTATAAAAAAGTTTAATATTCCTTCTAATAAATACGAAGTTTATCTATATTTAATTTATAATCATTTTTAGTGCCACTAAAAATAGCTGATCCAGCGACAATTGTATTTGCTCCAGACTCAACAACATATTTAATATTACTTTCATTAATGCCTCCGTCAACTTCCAGAAGTACTTCACTATTACTATTGTCAATAATTTTTTTAGTAGCAGTAATTTTTTCTAATTGGTTTTCCATAAAACTTTGACCTCCAAAACCTGGATTTACAGTCATAATTAGAACTAGATCTATTTTTTCAATAACTTCATTGAGAATACCAATAGAGGATTTTGGATTGAAAGCTAATCCAGCTTTTTTGCCGTGATCTTTAATTATTTTAATTGATCTTAAAATATTCTCACTCACTTCAGAATGAATAGTAATTATATCTGCCCCTGCGTGAGAATATATTGGTATATATTTATCTACATTTTCAATCATAAGATGAACGTCAAACATTAGGTCAGTATCATTTCTAATTGATTTAATAACGCCTGGTCCGATTGTAAGATTTGGAACAAAATGTCCGTCCATTACATCGATATGTATCAGGTCAGCTCCTGCTTCAGTAATGTCTTGGATTTCTTCTCCAAGCCGGGAAAAATCACAAGACAGAATAGAGGGTGCAATTAGTAAATTTTTTTCCATTATAATAAATATTTTATTTTTGAAACTATTTACTAAAATCACTTTTTTTCAAATCGAGCAATAAAAAAACCATCAAGCCCGCCAAATTCACTCCAATAATGGGGTAGTATTTGCACAAAACCCTCTTTTGTAATTGATTCCTCCAATTTTGGTAATTCCTCATCACTTATTTTCGATAATTCTACGTTAGGCCAACTTAGTGCTTTTCTAGCGATATTAATTCCTTCTTCAGGTTCAATAGAACATACTGCGTAAACAAGAGTCCCTCCTGGTCTAAGAATTTTTAAACTATGTTTTAATAATTTTATTTGAATTCTACTGAGGTTTTCAATGTCACGTTTTTTTCTACTCCAAATTATATCTGGGTTTCTTCTTAGGGTGCCCGTTCCACTACAGGGTGCATCTAATAGTATTCCAGAAATATCAAGACTAGTTGGATTCCAATTTAAAAAATTATTATCAATTATATTATATGTTAAATTCATCCTTTTCAAATTTTTTATCATAGTGTTTATTCTCTCTTTGTTACGATCAATTGAGATAACTTCGAGCCCAGATCTTAACAATTGGATACTTTTTCCTCCAGGTGCAGCGCAAGCATCAATCACTAATTTTTTATCCGGATTGTTTTTTAATTTATTAATTAAGAGACTCCCAGGTATTGTTGCTGCTGCATCCTGTACCCACCAATTTCCTTCTCTATATTTAGGAAGTGAAGAAATTTTATAATGGTTTTTTAATCTGATTGTTCCATTTGGAAGTACTTGAGTATTAAGTTGTTCAAAAATTTTATTTTCAGAGGTTTTGATTGATATATCTATGTATGGTTCACTTAATAAACTTTTTATTATTAATTTAGTATTATTTTCTCCATGGTTTTTCTCCCATTTTTTTAAAATCCATGAAGGAAGCATATGTTTAGTTGAATTAGTTATGTTAAAATATTTTTCTTGATTTTTTGCAATTTTTCTAAGAATTGCATTCACGAGGGGTTTAAAAGAATTCAATTTAGGCTTAATAATATTAACAGTCTGATTTACTGCAGCATAATCCGGTGTTCTCAAATAAATAATTTGGGCTACTCCTATTCCTAAAACTATTTTGATTTCTGGATTTTTGATAGGTTTTTGTAAGTGTAAATTTATTATTCTTTCTATATATCCTAACCTTCTAATTACTGTAATTATTAACTGATATATATATTTTTTATCTTTATCGTTAAATTCTTCAAAATCATTTTCATATCTAATTAATGCGTCAGAAAAGAAAATATTTTTATGTAAAATATTGTAGAGTATCTTTAATGCAAAAGATCTAGTATCATTTTTTTTTATTTTCAAATGAAAGTCTTTCTTTTATTGAAAAATGTCAATATTATACATATATAATTTTTATCAATTAAATTTAAATTGCAAATGGATTATATAATGACCGAAAAGAAAATTCAAAAAAAAGAGATTAGTGATGTCACAAAGAAAAAAGAAATATCTCAAGATAATGAAACTGATATAAAAGATAATGAAGTGAGAACAAAAAAACTTGATCCAACTAGATATGGTGACTGGGAGGTTAATGGTATAGCAGTAGATTTTTAAAGTTAATTATATTTATTTCTTTCATTTATTAGATCGCTTACCACACTTGGATCAGCAAGAGTTGAAATATCTCCTAATTCATTAAATTGCTTTTCTGCTATTTTTCTTAGTATTCTTCTCATAATCTTTCCTGATCTAGTTTTTGGAAGGCTTGGAGCCCAATGTATAATATCTGGGGTTGCAATAGGTCCAATTTCTTTTTTCACCCAGTTAATAAGTTCTTTTTTTAGATTTTCTGTTGAACTAATATTAACTTGCAGCGTTACATAAGCATATATCCCTTGTCCTTTTATTTGATGAGGGTATCCAACAACAGCTGATTCTGCAACATTAGGATGAGAAACAAGAGCACTTTCTATCTCGGCAGTTCCTAATCTATGGCCAGATACATTAATTACGTCGTCAACTCTTCCAGTTATCCAATAGTATCCATCTTTATCTCTTTTACACCCATCCCCTGTGAAATACATTCCTGGAAATTGACTAAAATATGTTTCTTTAAATCTTTCATGATCCCTGAAGACTGTTCTCATTTGACCTGGCCAAGAATTTTTAAAACATAAATTTCCTGAACATGGGCCTTCTAATATATTTCCTTCATCATCTGTAATTAAAGGTTCTATTCCAAAAAAAGGTAGAGTTGCTGATCCTGGCTTTAGATCTATTGCCCCTGGTAATGCAGATATGAGAATACCTCCTGTTTCTGTCTGCCACCATGTATCAACGATAGGACATTTTGATTTCCCAACCTCTTTATAATACCATTCCCAAGCCTCAGGATTAATTGGTTCTCCTACTGAGCCGAGCAATCTAAGCGAGTCTCTTTTAGTATTTTCAAGCGGCTTCTCTCCTTCTTTCATTAGTGCCCTAATAGCTGTTGGAGCTGTATAAAAGATTGTTATTTTATGTTTATCACATATTTCCCAAAAACGTGATGAACTTGGATAGTTAGGAACTCCCTCAAACATAACTGTTGTAGCGCCATTTAAAAGTGGGCCATAGATAATATAACTGTGGCCAGTTACCCATCCAACGTCCGCAGTGCACCAAAAAATATCATTTTCATGATAATCAAAAATATACTGATGTGTTAATGATGCATAAACTAGATATCCCGCAGTTGTGTGCAGAACACCCTTAGGTTTTCCGGTTGATCCAGATGTATACAAAATAAACAAAGTATCTTCAGCATCCATTATTTCAGGTTTGCAATCTTCTGAAACTTTATATTTTTCATCAGAATAAATTAAATCTCTATTTTTAAAATAATTAATTTTTGCATTAGTTCTATTAATTATAAGGACGTTTCTAACCTCAGGACATTTTTGTAATGCTATGTCAACATTATTTTTAAGTGGTATTTTCTTTCCACCTCTTACTCCTTCATCCGCAGTAATTATAAAACTAGAACTACAGTCATTAATTCTATCTGACAAAGCTTCTGGAGAAAAACCACCAAAAACAACTGAGTGTATTGCTCCAATCCTTGTACATGCCAACATTGCAAAAGCCGCTTCAGGTATCATTGGTAAGTAAATTGTTACACGATCACCTTTCTTTACATTATTCAATTTAAGTATGTTAGAAAAAATGCAAACTTCTCTGTATAATTCTTTATAAGAAATTTTTCTTGAATCTTTTGGATCATCCCCCTCCCAAATAATTGCAACTTTCTCTCCATTATTTTTAAGATGCCTGTCTATACAATTCGCGGATGCGTTAAGCTTTCCATTTATAAACCAGTTTATATCAATATTATCTTTAAAACTGATCCTATTTAACTGTGTCCATGGTTTTATCCATTCAATACGTTCAGCTTGTTTTTTCCAAAATTTTTCAGGGTTATGGATAGATTCATTATAAATACTAGTATAGTTATCTTTATCGCACCAAGATGTTTTTTTCCAATTTTCAGGTACAGGATATTTTATATCTTTAGGCATGATTATATATTTCAAATTTAATTAAAAATAATGTTTTTAATTTACAAAAAAAAAAATTATTTTGTCATTTATAATTTTAAATTTTACTTTTTCTAATGATTTTCCAGAACAAGGACCCTTGAAACAGAAGCCATCATTAATTCTGAACAAAGCACCATGAGTTGAGCATTGAATGGCATTTTTATTATAATTAAAAAAATTTCCCGGTTTCCAATCTAAAGGAATTTTCTGGTGAGGACAAATATTTTTATATGCAAATAAATTATCACCATTATTTTCTTCTAATTTTATGAGAGGCTTGACAAGAAATATTTCAAAACTTTTTGAATTGTCACTATATTTAAATACTTGACAGTTGCCAGGTGATAGATTTTTGGTGGAGTAAGAGGTTTCTCCAGTAGTCGAAATGCAAATTATATTATCCATCATTTTATAATTTACTGTCCTAATTTGCAGATTATTTCCCATTCACTTTTCTTTACTGGTTGAACAGAAAGTCTTGAATTATTAACAAGAACCATTCGATCTAGTGCCTTTATAGTTTTTATTTTAGTTAGAGTTATAGGAACAGTAAAAGATTTAAAACTCTTTACATCTACCATAACAAATTTACCGCTCTTGTCACTTGGATCAGGATATGCTTCTTTAACTATTTTAACTATTCCCATTATACATTTATCTTTACCTGAATGGTAAAAAAATGCTAAGTCGTTTTTTTTCATAGATTGCAAATTTTTTCGGGCTGCGTAGTTTCTCACACCATCCCAACATTCAATATTTTTTTTTAATTGATCTGACCAAGACCAATCATTGTCAGGTTCAGTTTTTATAAGCCAAAATTTTTTCATAATTTAGATCATTCATTTTCAAATTTAAACGGTCTTAAGTAAAATTCTTTTAAGGTGTCCTTGAGGTCTTTTTTTCCTTTTAGAATAAAGTTTACTGCTTTAATTATAGGGATTTCAACTTTCAATTTTTCAGCCAAACAAACTGCGGCTTCAGTTGTAAATAAACCCTCAGTTATTGAATTCTTTTCCGATAGATATTCATTTAGTCTTATACCTTGCCCCAAAGCGTTTCCGAGAGAAAAATTTCTTGACTTAATTGAGTTGGCAGTCAGGATTAAATCACCAAGACCAGACAAACCCATTAACGTCTCTGATCTAGCACCGAGAGCCATGCCTAACCTGTTTATTTCAGCTAAACCTCTTGAAATAAGAGCTGCACGAGCATTTTCTCCTAAATTAGCACCGTACGTAATTCCTGCTGCTATCGCTATAATATTTTTTACTGCACCCCCTAATTCAACACCATTTAAATCATCAGAAAAATAAAATCTTAGACTATCTGAGGAGAGTTTCTTTGCCAATCCATTGTGTGATAAATTGGAATTACATGCTAGAGTTAAGGCCGAAGGCTTTCCCTTTGCAACCTCAGAAGCAAATGTAGGACCAGATAATATTGCAAAGGGAGATCTGGGCAATTGCTCTTCAAAAATACTGGACGGGAATAGTAAAGTTTTTCTCTCAATTCCTTTTGAGCAGTTAATAATAGTAGTTTTATTGCTAATAATATTTTTAAACAAATTTAATATACTTCTAATATGTTGAGTTGGAACTACAAATATTAGTATGTCAAAATTTCTAAATTTCTCTTTTGCGTCAGTTGATTTTAGGTTTTTATTTAACTTTATATTTGGTAGGTATATTTTATTATAATTCATTTCATTTATTGAATTAACTACTTTTTTATTTCTAGACCACAAGAGTACGTTTTTATTATTAATACTCAAATTTGAACCCAAAGCTGTTCCCCATGCCCCACCTCCAACAATTCCAATCTTACAATTACTCATTATTTTTACCAGCAATACTTAAATTAAATGAAATTGATATACGCTCGCTATTTCCATTATATGGTCTTACACCGTGGTAGAGCCATGAAGGAAATAAAAGTATAATACCATTTCTAGGTGACAATAATTCAGTTGCTCCAACTGAATTTCCTCCAGGACCCGTGAAGCAGTAAGAAGGGGTATACATGCTAGGTCCAGATCCTCTTGGATCCATAATTATAAACTCTCCATTAAATTTTTTATTATCATAGCATCCTCCATCATCCACATAATAAACCCCAGACCAAAATGCACCTGGATGAATATGAAACTCGTTTGAGTCTCCCTTTCTATTTATATTTGACCATGCATTGATAGACCAAGAAAAATTTGAAGGTCTCCCATTTCTCAATGCCGTACTCTTGCTTGCCAGCAATTTCGCAACATTTATAACTTCTTCGAAATGTTTTCCACCCCATTGTTGCATTTCTCTGTCTGAGTGCCAACCACCAATATTACTACTATAGTCCTTTGATTTACCAATTTTCTTTTCTCTGGCTAGTATTATCTTTCTAAGTTTTTTATTTATGGATTCAAAATTAGGCATTAAGGTCATGATTATGGGAGTAGGAAAAGCATTCTTAATCTCCACTCTATTTTTCTCAAAAAACTCTTCTTTCATGTATTTCCTCGCTATTGATTTAATTCATTCAATTGCCATCTTGGATTTGCTTCTATTTCATATTCACAGATATTTGGATTTTCAAAAAGTCTCTCTATTCCAGCCCAGGCAATCATTGCTCCATTATCCGTGCATAGGTTTTTTGGAGGTGAGTATAGATTTACATTGTTTAATTT
>PTLN01000109.1 GCA_002938125.1 Alphaproteobacteria bacterium MarineAlpha2_Bin1 | reverse complement strand
GGGCCACTCAATCATGTTCATTCTATCGAGCCTCTAATTTAAGTTTTTTAAATTATTTTCTCGACAGTAGTTAAAGGTCGTTATCATTGAGAATTTGGATGAAATGCTTAGTTCGGAGAATAGTATATGGGAAAACATTTAAAACCAGTAATCAAGCCATTAAATCCAAAGTTTTCATCAGGTCCATGTAATAAAAGGCCGGGTTGGGCAATAAAAAATCTTAATTTGGATAGTCTGGGTAGATCCCATAGATCGGTTTTAGCATTAAAAAAAATTAAATCCGCAATAGAGATTTCAAAAGAGATTTTACGTTTACCCAAGGGATATGAATTAGGTATTGTGCCAGGTTCTGACACTGGTGCTATGGAAATAGTGCTCTGGTCTTTGCTTGGTAAAAATAAAGTTGAAGTACTAGCTTGGGAGAGTTTTGGAAAAGACTGGGTTAAAGATATTATTGATGAATTAAATCTAAAAGAATCAAAGATTCACATTGTTGAATATGGCCATTTACCAGATTTAAAGGTAATAAACTTTGATAATGATGTTGTTTTTACATGGAATGGAACTACTTCTGGAGTTTGTGTGCCTGATGGTAATTGGATTTCACAAACTAGAAAAGGCCTGACTATTTGTGATGCAACATCAGCAGTCTTTTCTTTAGATATTCCATGGGAAAAAATTGATGTTGCAACATACTCATGGCAGAAAGTTTTAGGTGGTGAAGGTGGTCATGGTGTTATAATATTAAGTCCCAGGGCCATAGAAAGAATTGAAAACTATGTTCCTAAATGGCCAATACCTAAACTTTTTCGCATCAAAAAAGGAGATAAAATAAATAAGAACATCTTTTCCGGTTCAACAATAAATACACCTTCTATGTTATGCATTGAGGATTTATTAGATACACTTAATTGGGTCAAACAAATAGGAGGTCTGCCAGAATTAATTAATAGAACTAACAGAAATTTTAGAATTATTGAAGAATGGGTAACCCGCACACCGTGGATTGATTTTTTGGCTTCAGAATCTGAATATAGATCTAAAACTTCAGTTTGTTTAAAAATAGTGGATGAATGGTTTCTTTCTTTAGGTGTCCAATCGCAATCTAATTTTGTTTCGGAAATAGTTAGCTTGTTAGAAGATGAGCATGTTGCATACGACATTCATTCTTACAGAGACGCTCCTTTAGGTTTAAGAATTTGGTGTGGATCTACGGTAGAAACAAAAGATCTTACTAACTTGCTGCCTTGGTTGGAATGGGTTTTTAAAGAAGTAAAAAATAATTGAAAGTAGTTAATATGGTCAAAGTGCTAATATCTGATACGCTTAGTTTTCATGCTAAAGAAATTTTCTTATCAAAGGGAATAGAAGTAGATGTAAAAACAAATCTAAGTGAAGAGAATTTAATTAAAGAAATAAAAATTTATGATGCTTTGGTTGTGAGATCGAATACCAAGGTTAACAAAAAAATTATTGAGTCAGCAAGAAAGCTTAAAGTGGTAGGTCGAGCTGGGACAGGTGCTGATAATATAGACATCAAAGCTGCATCTAAACAAGGTATAATAGTTATGAACACACCTTTTGGAAATTCTATAACAACAGCTGAGCATGCTATAGCTTTAATGTTTTCCTTGGCTAGAAGAATACCTCAAGCTAGTAAATCCACACATTCAGGAAAGTGGGAAAAAAGTAAGTTTATGGGGTCTGAACTCTTTGGAAAGACTTTAGGTCTAATTGGCTGCGGAAGAATAGGTTCAATAGTTGCCAATAGAGCTATAGGCCTTAAGATTAAGGTGGTTGCGTTTGATCCTTTTTTATCCCATGAGTCTGCCAAAGAGATAGGGGTTACAAAAGTAGAGTTTGATGAACTTCTTAGTACTTCAGATTATATTTCCTTGCATACTCCGTTAACTGAAACAACAAAAAATATAATAAATAAAGAATCAATTGATAAAATGAAAAAAGGTGTTTGTATTATTAATTGTGCAAGAGGTGGTCTAATAGATGAAAGAGACTTACTCAAGGAATTAAATAATGGTAAGGTTTCTGGTGCGGCTCTAGACGTGTTTACTGATGAACCAGCACATGAAAACATTTTGTTTGGTCACGATAACGTTATTGCTACTCCTCATTTAGGTGCCTCAACTTTAGAGGCTCAAGAAAATGTATCCATACAAGTAGCAGAACAAATTTCAGACTATTTGCTAGAGGGATCAATAGAAAATGCTCTAAATATGCCTTCTATCTCGAGGGAAGATGCTCCAAAAATTAAGCCATTTCTTGAGCTAGTTAGGCAAATAAGTAGTTTTTTAGGACAGTTAACAGATTTTGAAGTTAAAAAGTTTATTATTGAGTTTAATGGTGAAGTTGCCTCTTTAAACGTTCATCCTCTTACCTCTGTAGCTTTAGAGGGAGTATTCAAATATGGGATGGATTCTATAAATATGGTAAATGCACCATCAATTATACGTGATAGAGGTGTAGAAATAATTGAAACAATTAATGAAAAGTCACAACAGTATCGTTCAACTATAAAGCTAGTTGTAGAGGGTGATAGAATAAAGAAGTCTGTTGAAGGGGTGGTTTTTGAAAATGGAATGCCTCGCGTTATAGATGTTAACGGAATAAGAATTGAAGCAGAATTAACAAATAATATGTTACTTATTACTAACGATGATCAGCCCGGCTTTGTTGGTTTTTTGGGTGGAATTTTAGGAGGTGCTGGAATAAATATAGCTACTTTACAACTTGGTAGACAAAAACCTGGAGGAAAGGCGGTGTCTTTAATCTCTGTTGACGGCCCGATAGATATTAATACTCTTAATGAAATAAAATCACTCTCTTTGGTAAATTCTGCAATTTCTATAAATTTTAACTAAATTAATTACTTTATAATGACTGTTTGTTATAAGATAAATTATGACCAAAAAAAATAATATATTACTACCTGAAGGGTTTAAAGATTTACTTATTGATGAAGCTTTAGCTGAATCTCAATTAGTTAGGAATTTATTAGATACTTTTCAAAAATCAGGATATGAAATTATAAAACCTCCTCTTATTGAGAATGAGGATAGTATTTTAGATAATGTTGGTTTTAAACTTGAAGAGAACATGTTCAAGTTCATAGATCCGAAGACACAAAATACGTTATGCTTAAGATCTGATATTACTATTCAAGTTTCTCGAATAGTTTCATCTCATTTGTCTAAATTATCAAGGCCACTCAGGTTATCTTATTCTGGTGATATACTAAGAATTAAAACATCTCAAATTAGGCCGGAAAGACAATTCACTCAGACAGGTTTTGAATTAATAGGTGAAAAAAGTTTTGATGCTGACATTGAAGTAATCACTTTGGCAGTAGACTCACTAAAGCAAGTGGGTGTACCAAAGATTTCTATAGATCTAACTCTTCCAACATTTATCGATAATATTTTTGAAGACTTAGACTTTTCTGAAAAAGATAAAATTATAATAAGAGATTTTCTAGATAAAAAAGATTTAGCATCATTAAAGAAATTAGAACTTTCAAAAGAAACTGATATTTTTGAGGTTGTTTTAAACTCTATTGGGCCTGTAGAGAATGCATTGAATACACTAAATTCACTCAAACTTAATAGTAAAGCTAAAGATTTAATTTTCTATATAAATAATGTTTATGAAGGTATTAAAAAATTACTTCCAGATGTGAGTATCACTATTGATTTATCAGAATATAACGGATTTGAGTATCATACAGGCATAGGTTTTACCCTCTTTTCACCTTTAGCAAAATTTGAGTTAGGTAAAGGAGGTAGATATCTCACTTCAAGTAAGGAAGATGCGGTAGGTTTTAGTATTTACCTTGACTCTTTAATTAAAATTGCTGTTTTTAATATAGAGAGTAATAGTAATAGGATACTACTACCTGCAGAAACAACTTTTCAAGAAGCAAAAGAGTTGAGAGATGCAGGATGGTTAACTGTAAAACTTTTTAAGAAAACAAAGAGCATACTTATTGAAGCAAAAAACCTTAGGTGTTCATATGTATATTTTGACAAAAAACCAAAATCATTGAAGCAAATGAAAAAAATTCTGGAGTAGTTTTATGGTGAATGTTGTTGTTGTAGGTTCTCAATGGGGTGATGAAGGTAAAGGTAAATTAGTTGATTGGTTATCTGATCAAGCAGATATTATTGTTAGATTTCAAGGTGGTCATAATGCCGGTCATACTCTTGTTATTGATGACATTACCTATAAGTTAAGTTTGCTTCCCTCAGGGATAGTAAGGTCTGATAAATTATGTATTATAGGTAATGGAGTTGTATTAGATCCTTGGAAATTAATAGAGGAGATTAATTCCTTAAAATCTAGAGGTATATCAATAACACCTGAGAATCTAAAGATTTCCGATAATGCTATATTAATACTACCGTTTCATAAAGAATTAGATGCAATTAGAGAAGACTCTAATTCAAAAAATAATTTGGGAACAACTAGGAGAGGAATTGGGCCCGCTTACGAAGATAAAGTTGGTAGAAGATCTATTAGACTAGGAGATTTAAAAGATCTTGAAATTGTAAAAAATAGAATTAATTTAATGGCTTTGCATCATGATCCTTTGAGATCTTATTTTGGTAAGCCGCCAATCGACAAAGAGAGCATCTATAGAGAGCTTATTAATGTATCATCAAAAATTAAGGATTATATAAGCCCAGTATGGCAAGAATTACATAATTCAATTAAGCAGAGAAAAAAAATATTATTTGAAGGTGCACAGGGTGCTTTATTGGATCTTGATCATGGAACTTATCCATATGTTACATCTTCTAATACTTTAGCTGGGTATGCATCAATTGGTTCAGGTATTGGGCCTCATAATTTAAATTATGTTTTGGGTATTACCAAAGCATATACGACTCGAGTTGGCTCGGGGCCGTTTCCCTCTGAGTTATTTGATAAAAATTTTGATTATTTAGCTAAAAAAGGTAATGAGATAGGTACAGTAACTGGACGACCTAGAAGGTGTGGATGGTTCGATGCAGTATTGGTGAGGCAAGTAACTCAATTAAGCGGAATTCAAGGTTTAGCCTTAACAAAATTAGATGTCTTAGACGATTTTGACGAGATTAAAGTGTGTGTAAAATATAAAATTGGAAGTAAATTTTTAGACTATATGCCTAACTCTATTAGTGAACAATCCAAACTTGAGCCTATCTATACAAGTGTTAAGGGCTGGAGAGAAAGCGTTAGGGGTATAAAGAAATGGGACCATTTGCCTAAAGCGGCGAAGGAATATGTGCAACTTTTAGAAGAGGAGGTGGGTACATCGATCGACATTATAACAACTAGTCCGGAGAGAGATGATACTATATTGAAAAAAAATCCTTTCGACTAGTTTTATACTGAATTGTTCTCAATTAAATTTTTTCCTCCATAGGATTTTTTTACAGCATCTTGTAGTTTTTCAAATGCTCGTACTTCGATCTGTCTGACACGCTCCCTGCTTATGTTATATTCTTCAGATAGTTGTTCCAAAGTAAGTGGTTCATCAGTTAATCTTCTTTGCGAAATAATTCTTTTCTCTCTATCGTTGAGGACTTCCATAGAGTCTTTGAGAACTGCGTATCTTTTGTCAAACTCATCTCTTTCAGCAACTATAGTCTCCTGATTTGGAGCATCATCTTGAAGCCAGTCTATCCAATCGCCATCTGAGTCCAAATGCATTGGAGTGTTTAATGAACGATCGGACGAGGATAACCTTCTGTT
>PTLN01000108.1 GCA_002938125.1 Alphaproteobacteria bacterium MarineAlpha2_Bin1 | reverse complement strand
ACTGGGAAATATTAACGGTATAATTTTAGCAAGCCCATCTAATCCTACCGGATCAATTTTTGATGAAAAAGAATTAAATGAAATCTGTAAATACTGCGATAACAATAATATAAGAATTTTATCTGATGAAATTTATCACGGTATAACATATGAAAAAAAAGCATTAAGTATAGCGGGTATAAGTAAAAATGGAATCATTTTAAATGGTTTTTCAAAATACTTTTGCATGACTGGTTGGAGAGTTGGTTGGCTTGTTGTACCTGATGAATTAATTAAGCCAATAGAAAAGTTATCCCAAAATTTATTTATATCAACAAATTCTCTCTCACAGATGGCAGCTATTTATTCTTTCGATAGCGAGCATGAGGTTAAAGAAACAATAAAAAAATATAAAATAAATAGAGACATATTAATTGACTCTCTAAAACTTATGGGTATTGAAAATATAGCCCCATGTGATGGAGCATTTTACATTTATGCTGATATTAGTCACTTAACCAAAAATAGTACGCTATTTTGTAAAGATTTGCTGCATAGAGCGGGAGTTGCAATAACTCCAGGAGTTGACTTTGATAGAATTAATGGGAAATCGTTTGTAAGATTTAGTTACTCAAGTGATGAATATCAAATTCTTGAGGCTTCAAAACGAATGATTAAGTGGTTTAAAGAGAGAAAATAGATAATTTAGTTCTTGCTCCACCAACCCACTCTTTTAGTTTCATTATTGTTTTTGTTATCTACAGAATTTTTATCATCAATAGTTTTTTCATCAACTTCATTTGCACTCTGATTTTTTTTATCTTTAATTTTTCTACTAGTAGTTTTTCTAGATTTTTTTAAATCAGTACCGTCCTTATTTTTTTTAATTGACTTCATATTTTTGAATTCTTTAGAATCATCTGAATTATCTTCTTGTGCTTTCGGTTGCCTTTTATGAGTTTTTTGCGGTTTTCTCGGCTTTTTTTTCACGTTTTGTTTGTTTTTTGTATTTGTAGTCTTAGGTTTTTCATCCGATTCAGTATTATCTATTTTTTTTGAATTATTTTGAGGCCTGTTGCTCTTTTCATCTTTTTGAGAATTATTTACCTTTAGATCATCATCAATTTTTTTCTTTTTTCCCCCTCTTTTTCCTCTTCTTCTTCGTTTGATGTTTTTTGAAGTATCTTCACTATTACTCTCATTTTTTGTTGAGTCAGCACTTAATTGTTGCTCACTATTTTTTATTATCCGCTCAATATGAAAATCTGGGGGGTTAATGTTAGAGTTTGTATTTATATTTATTTCAACATTGTAGCTTACTTCGAAATTTTGTATTGAGGTTCTTTTATAATTTAAAAGATAAAGTGCCACTTGATTTGGTGCATCAACTTTAATGATATAGTTATTTCCTTTCTGTGATTCTTCTTCAATTGCCCTTAGAACCTTTAATGAGGATGATTCAATTGATCGTACAATTCCAGTTCCTCTACATTTTATACAAATTTCGGTATTTGCTTCGATTAAACTTGTTCTTAATCTTTGTCTTGACATTTCTAACAGACCAAATGTACTTATCCTGCCTATCTGTATCCTTGCCCTATCAGTTTTAAGTGAGTCTCTCAATTTTCTCTCAACACTTCGATTGTTTTTGTAATCATGCATATCAATAAAGTCTATTACAATTAAACCTGCTAAATCTCTTAGTTTTAATTGCCTTGCGGTTTCCTCGGCAGCTTCAATATTTGTTTTCAAAGCAGTTTCTTCTATATTTCTCTCTTTTGTAGCTCTTCCTGAATTAACATCAATTGCCACAAGTGCCTCAGTACTGTCAATTATTAGGTGACCTCCAGATTTAAGATCAACTCTTCTCTCTAAAATAGTATCAAGTTGAGAATTAACTTTGAAATGATTAAAAATTGGAACATCTTCTTTAAATTGTTGTACTTTTTTTGCATGACTAGGTAAAAGTAATTTCATATATTGTTTTGCAGCTTTGTATGCTTCGGTCCCTTGAATTAAAACTTGATCAGTTTCTTTTGAATAAATATCTCTAAACGACTTTTTAATTAAGTTACCTTCTTCATGTACTAACTTAGGTGCTATTGATACAAGAGTATTTTCTCTGATATTCTCCCATAATTGAAATAAGTATTCATAATCCTTCTTCAACTCGGTTTTTGTTCTTTCTGCACCAGCAGTTCTTATAATTAGAGCCATACCTCTAGGAATATCCAGAGAATCTACTATTTCTTTAATTTTTTTTCTATCATCGTTATTAGAAATTTTTCTACTTATCCCTCCACCTCTTGCAGTGTTTGGCATTAGTACACAGTATCTTCCAGCCAGAGAGATATAGGTTGTGAGGGCAGCTCCTTTATTCCCTCTTTCTTCTTTTGTAACTTGTACTAAAATAATCTGACCTTTTTTTGTTACTTCTTGGATTTTATATGATTTAAGCAGATCAGTAGACTTTTTTTTCAACTGTTCTAATTCATCATTTTCACTTGTTTGTTTGGAATCAATATTTGAATTTTCTTCATCAGAGTTATCTTTATTAGAATCATTATTTTCTATCACTTCACGATCTAAATCATCTGGGTGGGTTTCAATATCTTGTGGATCGTTCGTTTGATTTAATTCTGAATCTAGTAATTCTTTTTCATAGGCTAATGCTTGTTCAGCTAGTTGCGCATCTAAAATAGCTTGTCTATCAGCTACAGGTATTTGATAGTAATCGGGGTGAATTTCACTAAAGGCCAAAAAACCATTCCTTCCACCTCCATATTCTACAAATGCAGCTTGCAAGGAAGGTTCGACTCTTGTTATTTTAGCTAAATATACATTACCTTTAAGTTGAACTTTAGAGACATTTTCATAATCAAATTCCTCTAAACGATTATTTTTAACAACAGCAACTCGAGTCTCCTCTGGTTGTGTTCCATCTATTAGCATTGAAATAGTCATTATATATTATATCCTTAAAAACAGTTGATATATATTTCTGGTTTAATATCAACGTAGAAATTAATTTTAACTTTTTATAAATTTTTGAAGTGAATTGAAGCCTTTTAGCTAATTCAAAAAAATTATTACTTACAGCTTTATTTACTTGCATGTATGAACCTTATCTAACCTTAGCAGCTTAAATTTATCTGAAAATATCGTTATTAGATTTATGAAAAATAGACATAATTGATAAATTTAAGTAAAAATCTAAATATGAATTAAACACAAATGAGAGGAATGAACAAATAAAAATTCATAATTAATGAATTTATTTTTAACTTTATAAAGTATTTGCCCTTAATGACTGTAAGCTATTATATATACATTCCCTGATAAATTATAAAAATGGATAGATTTTTGATAAATTTTAGGAATTTGCTTGTTTTAGTTATATTTTTGATTTCAGGGCTTGCTGAGGCCTCAAATTCTGTTGAAGGAGTAAGGTCAGGCCTGTACAAATCAGGCACCAGGTTTGTTATAGATTTTAAACAAAAAATTAACTATAAAATTCTTTATAATAAGAGTTCAAACGAGATAAAAATTATTTTTCCCTCAATCAACTGGAAATTACCAGATAAAAGAGTTTTCTCTAGAGGGAGTATAATTTCTTATGAGTTTACTAAAATCAATTCAGATAGATCAGATCTTCTTCTTAGAATTAATAATGAGGTTTCTATATCACGTTCATTTATTCTACCACCCATAGACTATAAGTATTTTCGACTAGTTATTGATCTATCAACTATTAATAGCAAAGAAAAAAACTTTAAATCTGTAGAAAAATCATATAATGAGAATCATTTAATTTTCCCAAAAAAAAACTCACCAATACCTCTCTTTAAACCGATGTTGAGGTCAAAACCAGTTATTGTAATTGATCCAGGTCATGGTGGAGTGGATGGAGGTGCTATTGGTTTAAATGGTTCTCTAGAAAAAGATATTACCCTTTCTGCCGCTTTATATTTAAAAAAAATAATTAATAATTCTGGTCGTTATAAAGTAATTCTTACTAGAACAACTGACAAGTACCTTAAGCTTAGGCAAAGAATAAATATAGCTAGAAAAAATAATGCAAAGTTATTTATATCTATTCATGCTGACTCAATAAAGAATTCAGGAATAAGAGGGGCTTCTGTTTATACATTATCTGAAAGGGCTTCGGATAAGGAAGCTGAAAAATTAGCTAAGAGAGAGAATAAATCTGATTTAATTGGGGTAGAACCAAATTTGGACAAGGAAGATAGTGATGTTGCTCAAATTTTAATTTCATTAGTTCAAAGGGAGACAATGAACCATTCTTTAAAATTTGCTTCAATATTTATTAATAAACTAAAAAGAAAAGAAAAAGTACTAGGAAGACCAAATAGAAAAGCTGGATTTGTTGTATTAAAGGCCTCAGATGTTCCTAGTATTCTTATTGAAATGGGTTTTATGTCTAATAAAGCTGATGAAAGAAAATTGCAAACCAAAAAATTTAAAAGTAAACTAGCTTTAGCAATGTTAGAATCTTTCGATAAATTTTTTGAAGAAGTTGATAACTGAACAGAATAGTCTTATTTTTGCCTTTTTAATATTGTATTATTTCTAATAAATTAAATTACTTTTAAGAGATTTTTAATGTTTTTTCGTTTAATGAGTTGGTTTTTAGGTCTTATAATTTTAGGATCAATTTTATCCTTATTAATTGCTTTATATGTATTTGATACTTATGGCAAAGATCTTCCAAATTATTCAAATCTGAGCACCTATGAACCTCCAACAATGACAAGAGTTCATGCGGCAAATGGTAAGTTGTTAAAAGAATACGCAACGGAGCCAAGGGTATTCGTTCCTATTGAGGCAATGCCAGCAAATCTAATTAACGCTTTTTTAGCTGCTGAGGATGATTCTTTTTATTCTCATAAAGGAATTTCAATAATTAGTATTTTTAGAGCATTAATTACAAACATTTCTAATTATAAACAAAATAAAAGGCCTATTGGTGCTTCAACAATAACACAACAAGTAGCAAAAAACTTTTTTTTAAGCAATGAGTTATCGTTTGAAAGAAAAATAAAAGAAGCTATTTTAGCTTTTAGGATCGAGCGGTTTCTTGAAAAAGATAGAATTTTAGAATTATACCTTAACGAAATATATCTTGGTATGGGTTCATATGGCGTTGCAGCAGCAGCTTTATCATATTTTGATAAATCTATTGACCAGTTATCCCTTCAAGAGGTTGCTTATCTTGCTGCTTTACCCAAGGCACCTAACCATTACCATCCTTTTAGAAAAACAAAAGAAGCAATTAATAGAAGAAACTGGGTTTTATCAAGAATGCATCAAGAGGGTTTTATTTCTGCCTCTGAAGCAAATATATCATTGGGAATGCCACTTAGAGTATACGATTCTAGAAAGAAAGAATTTGTTAAAGCTGACTACTTTGTCGAGGAAATTAGAAAATATTTGATAGAAAATTATAATGAAAAAAGCCTATATGAAGGGGGAATGTCAGTAAGAACAACTTTGGAACCAGATCTTCAGCAAATTGCAGATAGAGTTTTAACTAAAGGTTTAAATGAATATGATAGAAGACATGGCTGGAGGGGTCCGATAGATAAAGTTAAATTTAATGAGGAATGGAAAAAAATAATTTTAAGTATATCAGAGGAATATTCATTTTTACCATGGAAAGTTGCGGTTGTTAAGGATGTAAAAAAATTTAAAGCAAAAATTATCTTTGCTAACGATGATTTAGGTTTTATTCCTTTAGAGGAAGTTTTATGGGCAAAAAAGTGGAATAAGGGTCAAAAAACAGGATCCAAGGTGAAAAACATAAAGAATGTTCTTTCAATAGGAGATGTAATATTTGTTGAACCAAAATTAATAAAAGGGG
>PTLN01000107.1 GCA_002938125.1 Alphaproteobacteria bacterium MarineAlpha2_Bin1 | reverse complement strand
TTTTCTTTAATTTTGAATTGTTATTAGTAATTGCTGATGATGATGAGGCTATAGCCATAAGAGCTTGTTCTGCATCAGCAAAATCACTAAACAGACCATTACTAGCACTTTCAATAAGTAAATATAATAAATTTTCATTCATATTATTGTCAAAGGATATATTTTTCATCTTTAACATTAATGATTCAGCTGATTTATTCAACTTTTTTGCAATCAAAGCTACGTTTTCCATATTTTCTGCCGTAGCTTTATGAAGTGACCCAGGGCCACTTTTAAAATCCTCATATAATTCTGGAGCAATTATTTGCGATAAAATCCCTAGCATAATTATGCCAGAGTCATTGATTTTTGGAATTCCTAATTTTTTTGCCAAAGGCTTATTAAGATTAATTTTGTCTGTAACAGATCTATGACAAGCATGACAATCAAAAAGTGATAATTCAGGGAATAATCCATCTCTTGATTGATTTATATCAGATAACTTATCTAAAATGTATTTAGTATTAATAATTTGTCCAACGGCCCATAACTCAGTATTTTTTGGATATTTTTTTCTAAGTAAATAATCTCTATCAACACGAAAATGCGCTGGTTGATTATTAATAAATGTGTCTAATTCAAAAACCAATCTGGGATGCCCGGCTCCATATAATCTATGGATAACTGATTTTTTAGAATTCCCTACATGACATGATGCACATAAAGTTGCTTTAGCAAAAAGCTGATCTGTAGGATACATTCCGAGATCTAAGTTATCTTGATGATTACCAGTACCAGATACATGCTTACCAAGCCAGTTTTCTGCTCCACCATGACAACTTTCACAGCCTACACCATCGTTAATATCAAATAGAGTACCTCTTTTATTTAAAGGAACATTATCCGCATGACAACTCAAACATAATGCAATCTTAGTAGGATCTTCAAAACCCAAATTAATAGCAATTCTTTTTGATCTTTCCCCTTGAAGTGTTTTATATGCTTTTGAGTGTCTACTAAGTGTAGACCAAGTTATATATTCATTTTGTAATACATCGGATATTTGCCATGGATTTTTAGCCGCATGACAAGTGGAGTTTCCACACGTTTTGACACCAAGATGCACAGCAGAATTTGTTTCTGGTAAATCCTTTCCGAAAATTAAAGGAGACCAGAAAAAATTAATTAAAAAAAATATAAAAATTATATATTTCAATTTATTAGTAATTAACGACAAGTTTTACCCCAGAATTTACATATATTTAATAGACTATTTTGCATAAAATTCAAAGTTCATATGCAAAATATTTTAAAATTAAAAAAGTAATTTAAATAATTGATTTTATTGAAAAATTCCTAAATTACATAAAATTTTTGATTAAATTTCTGTCTATTTATCAATTAACAAATCAAAATATTATTATTTATAAGGCTATTGTAAAACTAATCTGCCTTTAGATATTTCATAAACCTTATCAGAGATATTTGCCATATCTTCATCATGAGACACAATAATTACAGAAATATTAGATTTTAGAAATTTTAAACTATCAATTATTTTAAATGTATTATCTTTATCTAAAGCACTTGTAGGCTCATCAAGTATTAATAGTTTTGGCTTTCTATATAATGCTCTTGCTAAGCCTATTCGCTGTCTTTGCCCACCTGATAATGCGGAACCTCTCTCACCTACTATTGTACCTATACCTTTAGGTAAAGTATTTATAAAATTTTCACAATTTGAAATCTCTAAAACTTCATTGAGTAATTGTTTATCATATTCATCTTCATTTTCTGAAAAAATTATATTTGATTTGATAGTCCCATTTAGAATATTTACCTCTTGTGGTAAAAAACCTATTTGGTTTTGCCAGCTACTAATATCAATTTCATTAATATTTACATTATCTATCAAAATAATTCCTTTACTAGGTTTAATTAAACCGGTAATTAGATCCAATAAAGTACTCTTTCCATGTCCGGAGGGACCAATAATTGTTATACATTCACCTAAACCAATTTCTAAATCAATATTAATTATGGAAGAATTAGTTCTATCGGGATACATATATGAAACGTTATTTAAAATAATAGATTTACTAAAATTTGCTGGCTTATCACCTGAATGTATATAAGGATTATTTTTAAAATTATTTATTAAGTTATTCCAGTTAGATAACCATGCCGAATGATTAGCTGCTCTAAACAGACAACCTTGAATAGTAATTATTTTTGGAGCTAAACGATAAAAAAGAGCTATGAATACAATGCCATTCATTATAGACCAATCAGTTGCAACAAAGACTATATATAAAAAAAATGAAATAAATATTATTGATATTAATTCAAAAAATAATCTAGAAGACTCAACATAAGACTCTTGTTTGAATTTTGATATTTTATAATGGTTTATAAATTTATTATAATTTAAGTATAAATATTTTCTAATACCTAAACTAAAAAATAGCTTTGCATTTGATAAATATTCTGATGACTTAGTATTAAGTTCATTATCATGAAAACTTGCTTTATTAGCCATCTTTTTTCCTAGTCTTATTTGAGATAGATATATTGGAAATATTACTATCATAAAAATAATAGCTAAAATTGTTAATTTCCATGAAAGTAGAAAAGCAAAAGTAAGATGAGCTATTGTTGCAATAAATGAAGTGCTAGCAGTAAGTAAATTGAAATAACCAATTCCAGATTGAACAGGGTCGACATTTAGTGCTTTTAAAATTTCTCCAGTTTTTTGTCTTGATAAATACGGCCAATCTGATTTAACAATATATTTAAATAATTCTTTTCTCATTCTTGAATCACTGTTTACTACTAACCAATGAATAGAGATATTTGATAACCAAACTAAAAAAATTGAAAAAACACCTACAATTAAAAAAGCTATCAATAAATTAGGAACAGTAAATACCATACCTAATAATTTAAGCGTATCCATGATTATAGATATAGCAGGATTAGAAGTGGGATTTACAGGTGAACTTGTTGATAATTCTAGAATAGGAATTAATAATATTATAGCCGTACCCTCAAAAAGTGCAGCTGCGCCACCTATAGCTACTAATAGTGCAATAAATAATTTATTTATAGAAATAATTTTTATATATATAATTAAATCTCTAAAAAACATTTTTTTAAAACCATAAAGTTATTTGATTAATTACCTAAAAATTTAGTATAACATATAAGAAATAAATTTAATACATTATCCGATAGAAAGAATTATTTTTATTATGACAATTGAAATTATTTATTTTCTTGCTCTGGTAATATTTGTTGCTTTTGCAATATCATTTATCCAATCATTAATATTATCGGGCTTAGGGTCGGATCAGTCTGTTCATATTTTTTTAGCTAATGTAATTAAAGAAAATAGATATAAGCTTTTTGTCAAGGTTCCAAGAATTATTAATGAAAGTTTCTGTGGCGGATATCCGTTATTTCTACATTGGTTAATTGCTATTATAGGTATTAGAAGAATTAAATATGTAGAAATTCTTCTAAATCCCATTATTAACACTCTAATAATAATAGCACTAGCAATAGTTATGATAAAAAAAATTGATTTTCTGGTATTGGAGACTTGTCTCCTTTTTGCACTAACACCTCAATTTTATCATGCATTTAGTGCTAGAAATTTTGGAATTTCAGCAAGATCACTTGGGATATTATTATTTTTTTTGTTGTGTATATTTAATTTTTTTTTTATACAAAATGAAAATTATATTTTTTTTGTATCTGGAGTAATTTGTTCGTACCTCATTTGGGGCACAAGTACATTCGCATTACAAGCTAATATTTTTATTTCTTTTCTATTAGGCTTCATTTTTAATGAATGGTCACTTTTTATATTATTATTTTGTAGTGGTATATTATTTTTTATTTTACACCCTAAATATTCTATTAGTTATGTGTGGCATACAATTAGATTCTCTTATACATACTCTACAAAATTAGCAAAAATATTTATACTTGATCGAAGAAAAAGTATTTGGCTAGATTTCATCTATTTTTTTTATATTAAAATTCTTAATGAAAATATAAAAAAAAGTATCCAATATATATATGAAAACTCCATAATAATAATATTATTCTTGAATTTATCAATTCCAATTTTTTTGATAAGTATTTTTGATAGTAAAATTAATAATGATTATCCAGATTTTATTTATTATTCTTTTAAATTAACTTTTATAGGTACGATATTATTTTTATTTACAAGCTTTAAAAAAACTC
The DNA here is from genome assembly GCA_002938125.1 of Alphaproteobacteria bacterium MarineAlpha2_Bin1. Taxonomy (GTDB): domain Bacteria; phylum Pseudomonadota; class Alphaproteobacteria; order SHVP01; family SHVP01. Next base: position 1,765 of record PTLN01000107.1, on the reverse strand, counting down.
GTTTTCTTGGTGAGCCTGAGAGGTATATAGAAATAATTTCTCCATTTTCCATATCTTTCATGGCATATTATGTTATTGAAAAAAACTACAATATTTTTTGGGTAATAGTTATTTACTATATATGTGTAAATATTCTTCAATTTCTTATAACTATATCTATAAAAAAAGAATTAAGTTTTAGAAAAGAAAAATTAAAAAATATTGCTTCTATAATAAAAAAATTAAAGCCTGACAATAAAATAAATTTCACATCTAATAATGATGAGATTTTAAAATATTTCCAGGTTTATAGATGGAATTTTGCCAGATATTGGTCCTATGAAGAAAAATTCTGTGGCTACTCGATTGATGAAGCCTTTATAAAATTTCCTTATATCAAAACAAATATAATTGAAAATGTAATACAAAAATTTGACATAAATATTTTTTTATTTGACAAAATAAATTCAGACACAGAAAGCATCTTTGAGAATGAACCAACTTGGAATAAAAAATTAAATATTTTATTTCAAGATGAACAATTTATATTATATAAGATAGATTAATGTTCTATTTTATTAATTAAAATTTTCATATATCTTTTTTTATTATCAAAATAATTACTATAATTAAACATTTTTTTTACGGATAAATAACAATTTTCAGACATAGCCTTTAATTTATCATTATGTTTGACAGATTTAATTATTGCTTCACTTAGATGGTATGAATCTGAGTAGTCAACTAAATATCCAGTTTCATCATTCCTTATTAACTCAGAATGCCACTCTATATCAAAAGCAATTATTGGTAATTTTAATAATGCTGCCTCTACAAGAGTGCTACCACCAAAAGAAATAATAGTAAATAATGATCTCTTTGAGGCATGTGAAATATAATTTCTATTTTTATATCCTAAAAAATGAATTTGACTAGAGTGTTTAGATAATTCTGCAATTTTTTTTAAATTTTCCTCTTCTGGCCCCGAACCTATAATTACAAGGTTCAAGTCATTAATTTTATCAGCTGCAATTAGAAAACCTTTTATTATTTCATTTATTAACTTTTCTTTACTTAATCTTGACCAAATTAAGATAATTTTACTAGAATTTGGAAAGTCATTTAATTCATTACTGATATTATTTTGTTCTTTTTGGTTCTGTTCATGAATTTCAATTCTTAATAATCTTGTAATTTTTGGATTTGCTCCATTTGAAATTGCACTATCTAAGTTATTTTTATTATAACCAATAACTAAACTACAATTTGAATAGAAAATTTCAGATACTAATTTATGTATAAATAGAGAAAGAATTCTTACTAAAAATATTTTTCTAGATAATCTAAAATAAAAATACTTGTCCATTGAGTGGGATAAAAGATCAACGTTACCACGTACTTGTGCTAAAATATGGCAATTTGTTATGAATTTAATAATAATAGCTCTTAACTCAATTGGCCCAGGGGTAACTAATTCAATAAAATTAGTTTTTGTTTTTTTAATAAAACTTAATGTTACAAATATAGAGTAAAGTTCAAAAAGGATTAAGTGACTTATAAAAAACTTTTCACTTATAAAAGGATTCAAATTTATACATTTATCAATACCGATTATATTCTTTCCTAAGGTAATAATATTATTATTTTTATTATTAATATTTAAAACATAAGTTAATTTAAAACCAGGATGTCCAAAAAAATCATTAAGAAATTTTCTAGTATTTATTTTTTTTGTAATTTTAACTGAATCTCTTGTTAAAGAAATTATATTTAAATTATTCAATAC
>PTLN01000106.1 GCA_002938125.1 Alphaproteobacteria bacterium MarineAlpha2_Bin1 | reverse complement strand
CTTTTGAGTCAAGACCTACAACTTGTGATGAATTTAGTAACAACGGAGAAAAACCAATTAATCTATTTAGTCTTACTGCTGTATCTCCAAGGTTTCTTTTTCCAGTTTGCAGTGACAAAGCAAAACCTTTTAACTCACCCCAATGTTTAAGATAAGCTGAATACGCTTTATCAGTTGAAGAACCATTCTTAATAGCTTTCTCTAGCTTCGCCATATCAAGATAAACACTTCCAGCATATTTAAATACTGACTCAGCAATAACTTTTTCCCAGTTTGAAGTTATTATGTCGGCATACGATTTAAGTTTAGTATTTTGTGCGTCTGTGAACTTGGCACCATTTGCACTCTCAATCAACTTTCTACCATCCACAAATGCTTGCATTATTGTTTTAGAATAATTTGTCTTACCACCCTTATCAAAACTAGCAGCATAATATGCATGAGCAAATGTCATTTCATTTCTTAAATCAACTACACCATCTTTATTATAATCAGCAGCTTTCAAGTTCTTCTTTTTAGCAACTTCATATTGTTCTTTTGGAGATAAGGTTAGAGTGTGTGCTGCCGCACCCCAGTATCCAAAGGCCTCATCCCATACATGCTCTTTACCTGTATAGTAAGCACCCTTTTTATATGGCTTATCGTTAGGTTTATCTAATTTTTCATCTAAATATCCATCAACAGCGGCATTATAGAAAACTGCACCCATAACAAATTTAGAGATTAGTTGTGTGTAGTTATAACCATTCGCTAAATCAACGCCCTTGTCTGACTTCGCAGCTTTTCTGATCATGAAATCAATAACTTCTTTTCCAGTCATTTGACCAGGCCAGCCGTTGATTATTCCTTTGTAAGCCTTACCATTTAGATTTTTTCCTGAAGAAATTTCGTCTACAGTAGATGGTTTTACTGGAAATTTGTCTGAATAAACTGGATCAATTATATCTAATGAAGCTTTACTTGATCCCATATATTCCATTCCAGTATAATATGGCAACATTTTTTGTAATGATCCGGATGAGCTCAATTTTTTAAGCGAAGTATGAAGAACCTGTCTAGCAGCTTGACCAGTGTACGAGACAGAATTAGTTTTACTACCTTTATACCCTTTAAGAGTAACCTTATATGGACCATATACTTCATTTGCATATGCAAAATTCACAAGAAATAGCCCAGAAATTATAGTAAGAAAACAAAATATTTTTTTCATTATTTTAAACTCCCATCGTTGGTAAATTTATTTGAGAATGATTATCATTATTGCTTGATAATAACAAGGATAATCATTATCATATATAAAAAAAAATCAATGGAAAATAATAAATGAGATATATCAGTAACTTAGAGTTCGAAGAACAGTTCATTATTTGGTTAATAAGACAAAAAAGAATGCAAAATAACCAAAGAAATCAGAATATTTGGACAATTCTAAACAAAATATTACCAAAAAAAGAAGCTTTTAAAATTTATAACTCCTTAAATAGAATTGTTTATATCCTCCCCAAAGATAATAAATTACGATTGCATAAAAACAAAATAAGCATAGATGAGGAAAAAATATTATCACTTTATTCTCTAAATCGTGACAAAAATAAAAATATAATTGGACAAAAAATTGTCAATTCGTTGAATATAAAAAACTGTGATAACCATATTTTTTTAAATGAATTAGTAAAAATAAAAAAATTAATTAATAAATCAAATAATTGCTTATTAAAACCAAAAATCATCAATAACACAACTAGTGTACAAACTAATTTAAATAGTTTCCAATTTATAATAATTAGATCTTTAAGAATTTGGTATAAAGCACTTCAAGAAGATTTAGATATGTTTGGTATGTTATATAAGTATCATTTAGAAATAGATTACTCTTCAATAACTATTTCTTTTCATAGCCTAATAGAAAAGATAGTCTTAGATAAAAAAAATAATTTAAAAATTAATTGCATTGACTGTAAAAGACTTTCTTCAGATGAAATTAGAATTTTAGAAATTATTGAACTTTCATTAAAAGGTAAATGGAATATTTGTGAAAAAATAATTCAAAAATATTTTAAAATTCCATATCCAACAAATTTAATTGTTTTACTTAAACAGCTTGCTATCAATATATTTGTTATTGAAAACTCAAACATTAGGCAATCAAAAACTGTTTCCAATTTAGATTACATTAAGTTAAATAGTATCTCTAAATATGACAATTCGAACAAAAATAAATATATAAATTGAAGGGAGAAAATAATGAAAAAAAATATACCAAATGCAGAGTTTTACCTTAGGACTTTATATGAAACACCTGAAAAAGAAAAAAAATATAAGTGGTCATTATTGAAAACAAAAGAGTTATTTAGCTCCAAAAAAATTATTATTTTTTCTTTACCAGGGGCCTTTACACCAACATGTTCAACATTTCAGTTACCAGGATTTGAAAAATTATATAATGACTTTGCTAAACATAATATTGACTCAATTTACTGCATATCAGTTAATGATGCATTTGTTATGAATTCTTGGGCAAAACAGCATGATATCAATAACGTTCAAATGGTTCCTGATGGGAATGCTGAATTTACAAGAAAAATTGGAATGCTTGTAGAAAAAAATAACCTAGGATTTGGCCTAAGATCATGGAGATACGCCATAATCTGTGAAAATTATGAAATTAAAAATTCATTCATTGAAGAGGGTTTTGAAGATAATTTTGATGAAGATCCTTATGAAAAAACTAAACCAGAGAATATCTTAAAATTCTTAGAAGAAAATAATTAATGTTTTTATGGAGATCACTTAAATCTTCTAATATAAACAAAGTAATTCTTCGGTTACTATTTAAAAAGGATTCTTTATATAAAAAGGTAAATTATAAGAATTAGTTTTGGTTTTCGTCATCATTAGTATTTATATTTTGTGGGGGTTCTGGACTTAACAAACCAGTGGCTTTTAATTCCTCTATACCAGGAAGATCACCTACATTATCAAGTCCAAAATGGTCAAGAAATTCATTAGAAGTCCCATACATAACTGGCCTTCCTGGTGCTTTTTTTCTTCCTTTTAAGATTACCCAGTTAGCTTCCATTAACAAATCCACTGTACCTTTTGATAATGCCACTCCCCTAATTTCTTCAATTTCTGCTCTAGTTATAGGTTGATGATATGCAATAATTGCTAGAGTTTCTATTGCTGCCCTTGATAACCTTCTAGTAACAGTTCTTTCTTTTTCCAATAAAAATGATAAATCAGGAGCAGTTCTGAAAGACCAGCCTCCAGCTACTTTAATTAAATTAACTCCGCATGATGAATATTTGATTTTTATTTTATCTATGTAATCCTTAATATTAATATCATCTGGCAGTCTATCAGATAGGTCTTCTTCAGAAAGAGGTTGAACAGCAGCAAAAAAAATAGCCTCCATCATTCTTATAATTTTATCATCTTGTGCCATTATACTCTCATAGAAAAATTTTAACTAAACTAACTTATTTTTTATATATATTGGTGAAAATTCTTTATCTTGCTGAATTACCACTTTACCATCTTTGACTAATTCTAAAGATGCTGAAAAGGTTGCAGTAATTGCTGACTTTTTATCCTGGTTTGAAATTATTGATTCCGGAATAAAACTTACTAATAGCTCCCATTTTGGAACTGGTGAACCAATAATAGTACTTAACCATTTTAATGCATCATCCATGGTATGAGCAAATAATCTTTTCTTAATATAAGGTTTCTTTTTACTACGAGAATTAAAATCTGAATACGCCTTTAGAATATCAAAAAGAGATAAATTAAACACTGAATTTTTTTTAAACTTAATTTTATCTGGAAAACCTCTTGGAAAAATATCCATACCTAATCTATTTCTAGTCATTATCTTTTTTGCAGCTTCTCTCATAGAATCTAATCTTCTCAATTGCCATTGTAATCTGGCGGCTAATTCATCACCAGAGAGTTCGTCATTATTTTCTTCTTTTGGAAGTAATAATTTTGATTTTAAATAAACTAACCAAGCAGCCATGACTAAATAATCAGCAGCAATTTCTATATTTTTTTCTTTAATTTTTTTGATAAAGGCTAAATACTGATCTGCCAAAGTAAGAATCGATAATTTATTCAAATCTACTTTTTGTTTTCTGGCAAGAGCAAGCAAAACATCTAGAGGTCCTTCATACCCTTCCATATCTATTACTAATGATATTGGATTTTCAATACTAGCATTATTTTCCGTCAAATTATTTATCAAAAACTTTTACCTGTTGTTATTTATTTAATAAAATAATTATTATAATTCATAATTAAAAATTCTCTATACATTAAATATCTAGTTGATTCCTAATAATTTTTTACCATATTTTAAACTATCTTCATACTTATTTAAAGTAGCATTATAATCTATATTAACTGGATTATTTAGTTTATTAAAAGCTTTAAAAAATCTTGCCAAGGATATATTTGATATTTCTGGTAACAATAATGATAATTTCATCATACTTTCTAAGTTACCACTGCAATGTAACAAAATATCGCAACCAGCATTCAAAGCATTAATAGCGTTCTTTTCTTCATTATGACCAAGAGCCTTCATATTATTACTTATATCATCTGATAAAAGTAAACCTTCAAAACCTAATTCGTCTCTAATTAAACCATTTATAACCGTTTGAGATATACTAACTGGAAATTCCCTATCTAAGTTTGTAAATAAAACATGAGCTGTCATAGCAATAGGTTGATCTGATAATTCATAAAATGGTAGAAAATCAGTTACCATTAATTCATCCAGTTTTAAACTTACTTTAGGTAATTTATGATGGCTATCCTCATCCCCTCTTCCATGACCTGGTATATGCTTTAGTACAGGAAGAACCCCTCCTTCAATTAATGTTTTGCAGAATATCTTTGCTAATTTTGAAACAACTTTTGGGTTTTGATGAAAAGACCTATCCCCTATAACTTTATTCGAATCTTTAAAAAACAAATCCAAGACCGGGCTACAATTTACATTTACTCCAATTTCATATAAGTCATGTGATAAGAGTTGTGTATTAAGAATCAGTAATTCAATAGCTTTTTCAGGTTCAATATCAAAAAATTTTCCAAAAAAATAATTAGGTGGCATTTCTCGCCATTCAGGTTTTCTTAACCTTGCAACCCTTCCACCCTCTTGATCAATTAAAATGAATTTTTTTTTAAATTTACCAACAGAATACAGGGATTTAACTAATCTCATTAACTGACTCTTATTATATATGTTTCTTTCAAAAAGAATAAAACCAACTGGGTCAATCTTGTTAAATAATTTAATCTCATCCATTGTTAGTTCCGTTCCTTTGAAAGAAATAACAATTGGAGAAGGCATAAGTTAATTACCTGCTTTTTTAATAACTAAACAATTTAGATTAATTACTTTTAATTTTTTGCAAAAATTTTGAGCACTTTTTTTATCTAAGAAATTTCCAGTTTGAAGTCTAAAAAAAGTTCCTTTATTTGTAATATCAACCTTTTCAATAAAAGGTTTTTTATTTCGAAACTGTTCCACATACCTTTTCGATAACTTATCCCAACCATTTAATGCACTTTTCTCTTTTCTATAAGATGCTAGCTGTACTTTATAATATAATTCTTTATTATTATTTTTTAATCTTTGATTTTGTTTATTTTTTTTGATATTGGTATCCTGTTTGATATCTAAAACTATTTCTTTACTTTTTTTTGCTTCTTTCTTTTTTATACCCTGTATTGTTGAGCTGTCATAATTGGTGGATACTTCACTAGAAATTTTAAAATCATTAACAGTTTTTTTTTCTTTTGTATTTGATATTTCTTTAATATCCTTTGTCTGATTATTATCTAAATTTTTTTTATTTCTTTCTAGGTTATTAGTTTTTAAATTATCTTTATTAAGTAAATTACTATTAGTGTCATTTTCTAATTTAGTTTTATTATTTTCTAGAGATAAAATTGGTTTTTCTGGTTCAGGAAGTAATACTACTTTTTGTTCATCTGTATTTTTGGAATTATTAAGAACTT
>PTLN01000105.1 GCA_002938125.1 Alphaproteobacteria bacterium MarineAlpha2_Bin1 | reverse complement strand
TAAAGGTATGATGGAGCTTCCGATGACCCCCTTGTCTAATAAAAAGTGGAATTCAGTTTCACTTGTAAAGCATTACCCTTTGAAATGTGATTGGGAGGACAAAAATATTTTTGTTAGTACACTCCTAAGCGGCTTTCAACTAGAAATGCATATATTATTTTCAAAGATTAATAATCAAAGAAATGGAGAATGGATTTCTTTAAATAATATTGGAAACTATGCTGTTCCGTCAATTTTTAAAAAAGTAATAAGTAAAATTGAAAAAAACTTAATTATATAATATTTATTTATTTTTTTCTTTTCTCAATTTTTCTCTAAAAAAATCTAAAGGTACAATCTTCTTATTATTATAGTAGTGCCAAAAATCCCAACCGTTACACGATGATGACCCAAGAACAGATGCTCCAACTTTATGAATAGATCCTGATATAGACTTATTAGGTGGTACTGTTATCAAACTCCCATCTGCTCTAATTTTTGCAAAATATTTTTTTTTATTATCAAATAATATTGCGCCTGGTTTAAGTAGCCCCCTTTCGATTATTTGTCCAAATGGAATTCGTGGTTTAGATTTTTTAGATTCTGTCAGGATTAAAGCCTCACTATCATATGATGATATACTATTTATTCGTTGTTTACTTACCATTACATAGTTTAAATCTTTTTCAATACCAATAAATTTTCTATCTAGTTTCTTAGCAACTGAAGCTGTGGTGCCTGATCCTGAAAATGGATCCAAAACTATATCACCTACCTTTGAGGATGCCAAAATTACTCTTGATAATAAGGCTTCAGGTTTTTGTGTGGAATGTGCTTTTTCCCCATTAATTTTTATTCTCTCACTCCCTCTACATATTGGGAGTATCCAGTCAGATCGCATTTGTATATCATCATTCAGGGATTTCATTGCGTCATAATTAAAATTATAACTTTTATTATTCTTATTTTTTGAGGACCAAATCAGTGTTTCATGTGCGTTAGTGAATCTTCTTCCCCTGAAATTTGGCATTGGGTTAGACTTAATCCATATTATATCATTTAGTAACCAAAAGCCTAGATCCTGAAGTTTTGAGCCAATTCTAAAGATATTATGATAAGAACCAATAACCCAAATAGTACCATCACTCTTTAATATTCTTTTTGCTTGTGTTAGCCATTGAATAGTAAACTTATCATAATCATCAAATGAATCAAATTTATCCCATTCTTCGCTAACACCCTTTACCAAACTATTATTTGGTCTTGTAAGTTTATTACTAATCTGAAGGTTATATGGAGGATCAGCAAATATTAGATCAATAGATTCATCAGGAATATCTCTAAGAATATCAAGGCTATTACCAGGGATTATTCTATTTAAGAAATTATTTATCTTTAATTTGTGCATAAAATACCTAAAATTCTATTTTGATATCCTTGTGCAGGTTTATGTTTTCGTCAAGACACAAGATATTGTGTCTAAATAATAAGATAATTGAATATAAAGTTATTTTCGCTTTAGCGGTTTAAACGTAAGTCTGTGATGTGGCGAAGGGCCAAGAATTGTAAGCCCAAGTCTATGTTTAATGGAAGAATATCCAAAATTATTTATCCAATCATAGTTTGGATAATATAGGTGTAGTTTTTTAATATGACGATCTCTGCTTACCTTAGCAATAATTGACGCAGCAGCTATTGAAATTGATTTCGTATCTCCTTTTATAACTGTAATACTTTTGCAAGGTAACTTAGGTGCTTGGTTCCCATCAATTAATGCACAACTTGGTAGCTTAGATAATTTCCACGCAAGGCTTAAATAGGATCTCCGCATTGCTAGTAGTGTTGCTTGAAGAATATTTAACCTATCAATCTCATTTACAGTTGCCATTGAAACTCCATAAAAACTTGACTTAATGATTTTATCGTACAACCTTTCTCTAGATTTAAGATTTAATGATTTAGAATCATTGATCCCAAAAGGTATATTTTTTTTATCAAGTATTACAGAGGCAGCATATACTGGACCAGCTAGAGGTCCCCGACCTGCTTCATCAATTCCCACTACTTGACCTTTAATTGTAGACTCAATACTAAAGTTAGGTTTACTCTTCATTAATTGTAGTTCAATATTTTAATTTTAATTAACAAAAATCAATAATATGTTGCTAAGTTTATGAATGAATTAAGTATAATTATTCCTACGTTGAATTCTGAAAAAACTTTGGAAAGTACTATAAGGGCAGTTATAGAAAAAGCAAATATTTATGTGGTTGATGGGGGATCTACTGATAGCACAATAAGTATTGCTAATCGTTTTAGTGCTAGGGTTACTGTTACTTTGCCAAGTAGAGGTCTTCAACTTTTAAATGGGGCAAATCTGGTTTCTAAAGGATGGGTTTTATTTCTTCATTCTGACACATTTTTATCTGATGGCTGGCATGAAGAGGTTCTTAATTTTATTAAAATGCCGGACTCAAGTAAAAAAGTAGGATACTTTAAATTTAGATTTGATGATGATAGCTTTATTGCTAAGTTAGTTGAAATTTGTGTGAGCCTTCGCTGTAGAATTTTTTCATTACCTTATGGAGATCAATGTCTACTAATTCATAAGAGCCTTTACAATAAAATAGGAGGATTTAAGCCAATTTCTTTAATGGAAGATGTTGATTTAATTTCTCGTATAGAAAAAAAACATTTGTATAATATTCCAGTTTCTGCAATTACTTCCTCATCTAAATATAAGAAGAAAGGTTATTTTTATACCACAATTAAAAATTTAGTATGTTTGTTAATGTTTAAGCTAGGTTTTTCAATCCATTTTATTAAGTTAATTTATGACAGTTAAAAATCATCTTATAATTTTCTCTAAGATTCCTCGTTATGCCATTGTTAAGAAACGTTTGGCAAATGAAATTGGTAATATGGAAGCCCTAAGGTTTTATGATAACTTACTAAGGAGAAACCTAAGAAATTTAGGTAATGACTCAAGGTGGAATTGTTGGCTTGCCTTGTCAAATAGGAGAGATAAGATAAGGAGAGAAAAGAGCTGGGATTGTAAATTTTTTTTTCAAGGTCATGGAGGATTGGGTTTCAAGATGGAAAACTGTTTAAAAAAAGTTCCAGATGGTAATACTATATTAGTCGGAGGTGATATTCCCGATATAGATAGAGTAAATATATCAAACGCTTTTAACAAACTTAGATTTTACGACTTAGTTTTGGGTCCTTCCTTTGATGGGGGGTTTTGGCTGATTGGAGTTAAGGGTAATTTAAATTTAAGAAGAAAAAATATTTTCAATCTCTTTAATTCTGTTAGATGGTCTTCAGAGTTTGCACTTAAAGATACACTGAAAAATATTAGGAATAAAAAATTATATTTGTTGAGTTATAAAAATGATATTGATACTTATGCAGATTTAAAATTAAATCAATTTTTATCATCAAGATAAATTAGACTAATCTTGGAATTAATTCTATGAAATTACATGGTCTGTGGCGGTTATCAAGCTGAAATTTAAGTATTTCATCCCACGCATCTTTACAAGCATTTGGGGATCCCGGTACCGAAAAAATATACGTATTTCCAGATATACAGGCTATAGCTCTAGATTGAAGAGTTGAAGTGCCTATTTTTTGATAACTGATAAGTCTAAATAGTTCACCAAAACCTTCTATTATTTTATCTGAGATTAATTTTATTGCTTCAGGGGTTACATCTCTTTTAGTGATTCCGGTCCCCCCTGTTGTTATAATAACATTTACCTCTGGATCATTTACCCATATTTTTAATTTTTTAGTAATTTCGTCGATTTCGTCAATTACAATAGATCTAGCATATAATTTATGCCCAGCTTGTTGTAATTTTTCAACAAGCAAATCTCCCGACTCGTCATTTTTTTCCTTCCTCGAGTCTGAAATAGTTAAAATACATATCTTACATGAAACAAATTTTTTACTCATATCTATTGTCAATTTTATACCCTTAATATTAATTTTCTAAATTCGAAATTTTATTTAAATTATTATCTTGGCTCATATATTTTGGCCACTTACCTTCAACTATATTTAATAAGGATGGTTTGTCTTGATTAAACCTCATTCGATAGATCCATAAGTTTGCCAGAACTCTCTCTATAAATATTCGTGTTTCTCTGGCTGGTATACTCTCTATAAATAATAAGGGATCATTGTTGAAAGGAGTATTTGATAACCATTTGTTAATATTAGTTGGTCCGGCATTGTATGCGGCTACTAGAAGAAATAGATTATTTTTAAATTTTTCATTTTTCATTAATATTTTTACGTATAGTTGTCCAAGAGTTAGATTTAGATCTGGTTCATAAAGTTTGTGCTTATGATTATACCGTAGTCTTCTATCTTTTGCCACAAAACTTGCTGTTCTTGGCATTAATTGCATCAAACCTCTAGCCCCTGCATGGCTTTTCGCTTTTGAGTTGAATCTTGATTCTTGCCTTACAAAAGCATAGACCAGAGCTTGGTCTAGAATAAACTCACTATGATTTTTCCAATCTGGTATAGGGTAAGCTGAAGTGTCATAATATATATTTTTATCATCTAAACTTTTTACAGCTAATTTAATACTTGTATTTGGTAAGTTAAGTTTATTAGCCAATTTAAGTAAAGCTTGCGCCTGTTCTGAATTTGCCGAGGGAATCATATTAAAGGCCTCTTTATCCGATAGGAATACTTGACCGATTTCTTCTAGTGCAATTATCCTAAGTATTGAGGGATATTTTTTTAGAATTTTATAATCTTTTGATAAAAATTTTGTTTTAGTATTTGAAATAGTTATATCTTCTCCCAGCAGTGTTTTACAGATTATTCCATAAAATGTTCTTGTGTTTTTAGAGCCATATCTAAGCCAGAAAATAAATTTTTCTGGGTTCTTATTTTTCAAGCTTGCTCTAGATGCCCAAAATGCAGCTGCAGAAACGTTCCAAGTTGAGATGTACTCTGAACTTGCAAGTTTTTCAAAATGATATTGAGCTTTTTTGTATTTTTTTAATCTCCAGGCAGATAGCCCTGCTATCCAATCAGCAAAAATAATTTTATTTCTTGATCTATCTGCAATTGTAGAAGCTAGTTGAAAGGCTTTTTGATCGTTATCTCCTCTAAAATACCATTTCTCAGCTATAGTAAAGAGAAGGTCATCCTTTTGATTTTTATTTAAATCTTTGCTAGATAACTCATATATCCTATTTTCAGATTTCGTAAGAATATCTCTCTTAATGTTTGATTTAATTGTAAGATAGAGTTGTTTTGATTTCCTACTTACTTTACTCTTTTTTCTTGAAAAGTTATCAGAAGTCTTTTTTGTTTGTAATTTTACATTCAATGTTGTTTTATTTTTAAAGTCTCCTTTTAGAGGTAATAGAGGGTTCTTATGTCCTTTAGGTTGTCGTTTTTTAGCTAATTTATAAATTCTAGATGAGCCAGGATGATCCCTATATTTCTTTAGCCAATTTGAAAGTTCAGTATAACTTGATCTGTACGATGTTGGATGCATATATTTTTGAAATAAAACGTGTCCCATCAATATATCATTGTCAATTTCTTGGATATATTTTTTTGAGATGTCCCAATTCCCTTTTTTTTGAAAGTAAAAAATTTTCTTATATCTATCAATATCCTTAACAGATAGAACACCATATTCCCTATTTAATGTTTGATAATTGTAGTCAGGTACCGGAGGTTTATATAAAGGCAGTCTGATAGATTTAGCTGTTAAATGACCAGGAAAAATTAAGAAATAAAAAAAAACTAATATTATTAATTTATATTGTTTAATCAAATTATAAAGATTTAATATGAAATTATCAGGTTTCATTATTAGTTTCTTTTTTTAAAGCGTTTATCTTATTTTTAATTTTTTGAAGATCATCCCAAGCCTGTTTTTTCTGACTGGGTTGTCTAAGTAAGAATGCAGGGTGATAAATTGGTATAGTATCTATATCTCTAAATTTATACCATTTTCCTCTTAGCCTTGTTATGCCGGTTTCGTTTTGTAGAATTGCTGACGAAGCTGTGCCTCCCACTAAAACTAATATTTTAGGTTTAACCAATTCAATATG
>PTLN01000104.1 GCA_002938125.1 Alphaproteobacteria bacterium MarineAlpha2_Bin1 | reverse complement strand
ACTCTTTTCAAATCATCAATTATTTCTTGATTGAAACCACCCTGAATCATATCAATTGCTACACCAATAGCGTTTGCAAAACCTTTAGCATCTGTTCCGCCATGACTTTTAACAACTACACCATTTAACCCAACAAATAAAGCTCCATTATAACTTCTTGGATCAACTCTTTTTCTAATCGCTGTTAAAGCAGGTTTTGCAAGAAGATATCCTAATTTAGAGAATAGAGATCTCCGAAAAGCTGACTTAAGAACTTGACTATAAAATTTAGCTGTACCTTCCGCAGTCTTCAAAGCAATATTTCCGGTAAAACCATCTGTAACAAAAACATCAACTGTACCAGGACCTATATCATCTCCTTCCACAAAACCATTGAAATCAAATGGTAAGTTTTGTTCAGACAACTTTAAAATATTTGAAGCTTCCTTTACACTCTCATTACCTTTTAAATCCTCTGTTCCAACATTTAAAAGCCCTACAAGTGGTTTTTTTATTCCAAGTACTATTCTAGCAAAAGCAGCACCCATTATAGCAAATTGGACAAGATTTTCAGAACTACACTCTATATTAGCTCCTAAATCTAGCGTAACACTCTCGCCTCTTAATGATGGAAATACTCCAGCTATCGCAGGTCTATCAATTTCATTAACCATTTTTAAAACTATCTTAGCTATTGCCATTAATGCACCTGTATTACCTGCGGAAACAATTCCTAGCGCTTCCCCGTTTCTTACTGAATCTATAGCTCTTCTCATACTACTATCTCTTGCTCTTCTTAATGCTGTTGATGGTTTATCGTTAGCTGAAATAATTTGAGTAGTATGTCTAACTTCACACTTCAGATTTAACTTAGGAAACTTTTTTAAAGCTGGTTCTACTTTATTCGAATCTCCAAATAAAATATACCTTACATGTGGGTATCTTTTTCGGGCAATATTCAGCCCTTTTAACACCATTCCTGGAGCACGGTCTCCACCCATTGCATCAAGTGCTAAAACTAACTGTTGATCCAATTTAATTATTCCCTAAGAAAGTTTTTGCCACAAAATAATACTTATTCTTAAAACTATACAGAATCTTTTTCTTCTATTATAGATTTACCAGAATAATAACCACAATGATTACATATGTGATGTGACAATTTTAATTCCCCACAATTTGGACATTCAGAATATCCCGCTTCAGAAAGAGAGTCATGAGAACGCCTCATATCTCTTTTTGATTTTGATATTTTTGACTTTGGTACCGCCATGTCTTTACCCTTATTTTTCCTAAATATAGTTTGACTCAACTAAATATAAAAAATTATTTAACACATCTTCGAGAAAATATCTTCATATCCATCCTATAATCTACACAAGATGAAGAGAAAACTCAAAAAAGATTTATATTTTAATTTCTCTAAAATTAAATTTTCCGTAATTTATCTCTTCAAAAGACAGATTTTCTAAGTATTTTGCTTCACTTTTAACATAGTTAACTATAACTAATGCTACTTTTTTATCAATATCACCCCCATAGATATTTCTGGTTATAGCACCCTGAAGTTCATTATCTCCTAATTTTAAGCCTTCCTCATAAGCTTTACATCTTCCATAAAATGAGTCTGCCATAACCTTAATCTTTTTTCCCATTCCCATATCCCCAACACCAAGCTCACGAAGACTTAAATCAAAATCATCAAATAACTTAGTCATTATATCCCTACCAAAGTTCTTTTTATACTTAGTATCTTTTAAACATCGTACAACTAAGAATGTATGTAATACTATTAATTCAAAACGGCCGTCTAAGGTATCTGGAACACCTAAATTCATATAAAAAGTTTTTTTTCTTGATTGGTTTACAATAATCTTAAAGACATTTGCCGCCAATTTTTGTTGCCTAGTCTTTGAAAAAAATCTATTAATAAAGTATAACATGATGAATTAAATTATGGTTAAGTTAAGAAAATATAAAAACTATAAAGTTATATATATATAATTAGGAAATAAACAAATGAATAAGCAACAAATTAAGTATTTATTTATATTTTTTTTATATACTTTCATTTCTATTTTTGCCTCATCTTGTTCACCAGTCTACACTCAGCATGGACACCTTATTGATAATTCGGGATATAAGATTTTAATAGAAAACAGAGATAACAAAAAGACCGTAATAAATAAACTTGGTTCACCATCGAGCAAAAATCCGCTAAATGAAAATACATGGATTTACATTACATCAATTCATGAAAAAAAACCTTTTAAATCTTCTAAAAAGATCGAACAACAGGTTTTAGCAGTAACGTTTAATGAAAATGATATACTTATCAACAAAAGAGTTTTAACACTTAAAGATGGCAAGGTCTTAACTCCACTTGAAGAAAAAACGGTTACTTATGGTAAAAAAACCTCACTATTTAGAGAAATTTTTGGAAATCTTGGTAAGTACAGACCTTCACCTCAATGATTTATGCTAAGACAGCCAAAAGTAATAATGCAACTATATTAGTTATCTTAATCATTGGGTTAACTGCAGGGCCTGCTGTATCCTTATAAGGATCACCTACAGTATCACCAGTAACCGCTGCTTTATGAGCTTCAGAACCCTTACCACCATGATTTCCATCCTCAATATACTTCTTAGCATTATCCCAGGCCCCACCTCCTGCTGTCATTGAAATTGCTACAAAAATTCCAGTCACAATAACCCCAAGCAACATTGCCCCTAACGCTGCAAAAGCTGAACCTTGATCAGCTATTAACAGAATAATAACATAGAGCATAATAGGTGCTAATACTGGCAATAATGAAGGG
Organism: Alphaproteobacteria bacterium MarineAlpha2_Bin1; assembly: GCA_002938125.1. Taxonomy (GTDB): domain Bacteria; phylum Pseudomonadota; class Alphaproteobacteria; order SHVP01; family SHVP01. The sequence continues at coordinate 3,517 of PTLN01000104.1, read as the reverse complement.
ATAATCATCTCTTTAATTGCTGACCTGGTAAGGAGATCAACTGCTTTACTATAATCTGGCTTCCCTGTACCTTCCATAATACCATCTATTTCTTTAAATTGTCTTCTGACTTCGTTTACAACCGACCCAGCAGCTCTGCCTACTGCAGTCATGCTTAGTGCCCCAAAAAGATATGGGAGTAATCCGCCAATAAATAAACCTACGACAACGAAAGGGTTGCTTAATGAAAAATCAACAGTTATATCTGGAAAATATAAATGCAAATCCTCAGTATAAGCAGCAAATAAAACTAATGCTGCTAATCCGGCTGAACCTATTGCATAACCTTTAGTCACAGCTTTTGTTGTATTTCCTACTGCATCCAATGCATCAGTTGTATCTCTAACATCACTATCAAGCTCGGCCATTTCAGCGATACCTCCTGCGTTATCAGTTACAGGCCCATATGCATCAAGAGCCACAACTACACCTGCAAGGGCAAGCATTGTTGTTACTGCTATAGCAATACCAAAAATACCGGCCAAAAGATATGTTGAAATAATACCTGCCACAATAATGATTGCAGGTATTGCTGTGGCCTCCATAGAGACGGCTAATCCCTGTATTACATTCGTTCCATGGCCAGTTGTTGATGCTTTTGCAACACTTTGAACTGGTTTATATTGAGTACCTGTATAATATTCAGTAACCCAAATAAGTGCTCCTGTAATTAATAAGCCAATAATACCGCAATAAAATAAAGTTAACCCTGAATAAGTTTGTTCTCCTGTAACAAGCTCAGTATTTATGCCGATAATACTATCTGTAATAAACCATAAACCTACCGCAGACAAAATTGCTGACACTATGAAACCACGATAAAGAGCACCCATGATATTCTTTGATTTACCTAACCTTACAAAAAAGGTCGATATAATTGATGCAAAAATACAAATTCCACCAATTGCAAGTGGGTAAACGATCATATTTGATGATGTAAAGAGAATAGAACCCAGAACCATAGTGGCAACAATGGTTACTGCATAAGTTTCAAATAAATCAGCTGCCATTCCTGCACAGTCACCAACATTGTCTCCAACATTATCAGCTATAACAGCAGGATTTCTTGGATCATCTTCAGGAATTCCTGCTTCAACTTTTCCTACGAGATCCGCACCAACGTCAGCTCCTTTGGTAAATATACCTCCTCCAAGCCTTGCAAAAATAGAAATTAAAGATCCACCAAAACCAAGAGCGACCATTGGATCAATTAATTCTCTTCCCTCAGCGCCAAAAGACAATAAAAGGGCATAATAACCAGAACATGACAAAAGAGCTAACCCGGCGACTAACATACCTGTGACAGCACCTGCTTGAAATGATACGCTTAACCCTTCAGCTAAACCTTTTCTGGCAGCTTCTGTTGTTCTTACATTTGCCCTGACAGAGATATTCATTCCTATATACCCAGTCAAACCGGATAGTATTGCTCCAACAGCAAATCCACCTGCCACCTCTGCTCCTAAAATCCATATAAGAATTAGGAATATAACAATTCCAACAATAGAAATTGTGAGATATTGTCTGTTTAAATAAGCACTTGCACCTTCTTGAATAGCTTTAGCTATCTCCTGCATTTTTTCATTTCCAGTATCTTTGGAAAGAACCATTCTACTTGCATAAACTCCATATAATAGAGCTACAATACTTGATATTATTGAAAACCAAAGCCAATCAGACATTTAAAACCCCAGTGTAATTTAAGTTAAATTTTACAAATTTGAATTTAAAGATTGTGAACATAACCAAAGAAAACCAAATTGTACATATGTGAAACTTCAAAAAAATAAAAAAATCTATTTTTTAGTATTATCGATGCTTATAACCATCCAAAATTAGATCCATTTTCTCGGACTCATTGTTCAAAACCACAATACCTTCACCATCAACAATTACCCCAATTTTAGTTATATCTACCTTTAAAGATTTAGATAAATCAATAATTTTGCTACTATTTTCTGAATTAGCAGTAAATAATATTTCATAGTCATCCCCACCATTTAATAAAATATTTTTTAATTCGTTCTCATCGATACGCAATTCACTCACATAATCTGTGATGGGTAATAAATAATAGTTGATTTCTGCTTTAACATTTGAAGCTAAACAAATATGATTAAGGTCAGATATTAAACCATCAGATATATCAATTGAAGAAGTTGCTATATTAATAAGCTTTGGTCCTAATTGTTTTTTAGGTTTAGGTAATCTATATTTTTTTATAAAATAATTCTCTAAATTACTATTTACCGTAATATTTTTCTTACAAATTTCTAGGCCAATTTTCGCACTTCCAATCTCTCCAGTGACATAAATATCGTCACCCGGTCTTGCTCCATTCCTTCTAATTAAATGATTATTTTTTACCACCCCAATACAAACTATATTTACGATCAGAGGGCCACTAGTAGATACTGTATCACCACCCATTAAAAAAATATCAAAATTCTTTTGCTCTATTCCTAAACTTTTTGTAAAAGATCTTAACCATTTATCATCAATTTCTTTAGGTAAAGCAATTGATAAAAAATAATATTTTGGAATACCACCTTTTGAAATAATATCTGAAATATTAACCCTTATACATTTAGAAGCTACATCTTCTGGTTTATCACTTGAGAAAAAATGGACCCCGCTTACAAGCATATCGGTTGATACAATAAACTCATAGTCTTTTTCTAGGGACAGCGCTGCAACATCATCAGAAAGACCAAAAGAACCTTTATCTCTGGCTAACGGAGAAAAAAAATCCGATATTATTTCAAATTCATTTTTTTGTTTTATCATTAGTCAAAAAAGTTCAAGAGAATTCATTTTCTCTGATTTTTCTTGCCAAACCATCAATAACTCCATTTGCTAATAAGGGTTGTTGGTCATCAAAAAATGCATATGTCAGGTTTACATATTCATTAATTATAACCTTAGCCGGAATCTCTGAAAACTCCAACAATTCACATGTTGCTAACCTTAAGATAGCTGCAAGTATAATTTCAAGTCTGTCCAATGAATTATTTTGTAAATACTCTGATATTAGTTGGTCTATAGTATCTAATGAAATTGATATATGATTAACTAAATTCTCTAAAAAAATTAGATCCATATCATCTCTTTGATGTTCATATAATAAATGATTATTAAACTGATTAAATTCATCAATAATTTTTGGAAATGTAATATCATCAAAATTTTTTTTATATAATAACTGAACAGCAACCAATCTCGATAAGGACTTGCCAATATTCAAATTATTTTTGGAAATATTTATTTTCATTTATCAAATTCTGAAATTCTTTTTTATCTTAACCAAAGCTAAAGCAGCCTTAGCGGCGCTTCCTCCTTTATTTCCTTTATCTACATGAGACCTATTATAAGCTTGATCAATATTCTCACATGTAAGGATTCCATTCCCTACACAAAGGTTATATTTCATTGATAAATAATTTAAAGATCGCATGCTCTCTGAACACACATAATCATA
>PTLN01000103.1 GCA_002938125.1 Alphaproteobacteria bacterium MarineAlpha2_Bin1 | reverse complement strand
ACCTATTCCAGCATGTAGAGTTTCACCTAATTGCCAAGATTTTCCAAATTCATTCTTTTTCCAGTTTCGTGTTGGAATATTCCCTCTTCTCTCTGATGGTATTAAAACTCCAGTTTTTTCACCTAAGCCAAATAGTTTTGACATTTTAGCTATCCTATCAATTCCAACTCTCTTCGCTATTTGATAAAAAAATACATCACATGATTGCTCAATTGCTGATAACATATCTACAACACCATGGCCTTCACTTTTCCAACAATGAAATTTCTCCTCACCAAGCTCAATTGATCCTCTACATACTTCTCTATGGTTAAGTGAAATTAATCCATTTTCAATAGCAGCTAAAGCAACCATCATTTTAAAGGTCGAACCAGGAGGATACTGACCACCTACTGCTTTATTTAATAGTGGATTTTTAGGATTACTTATAAGTCTTTGCCATTCATAATTACTTATTCCTACATTGAAACTGTGTGGGTTATAAGATGGAGAAGATACTAAAGATAGTATGTCTCCAGAGTGAACATTCATCACAACAACTGATGCACTTTTATTAACTAAAGCTTTTGAAATAAATGCTTGAAGATTTGAATCAAGTGTCAATTTAATATTATCGCCTGAATCACCTTCTTTTCTATTTATTTCTCTAATTATTCTTCCATAAGCATTAACCTCAACTCTACTTATACCGGCCCTGCCTCTAAGTTTTTTTTCAAAACTTTTTTCAATTCCAACTTTTCCGACTCTAAATCCAGGTAACGACAACAATGGCTCATCACCCATTTCTTTTGAATCTACTATACCCACGTAGCCAATAACATGTGCAAATGCATCTCCAAATGGATAGAATCTTGTCTCACCTATTTCAGATTGTATACCTGGTAGATCTGGTGAGTTTACATTAACTCTAGAAAATTCTCTCCAGGTCAGATTCTCAGCGACTGTAACTGGCACAAACCCTTTTCTTTTTTTTACCTCTCGAAGAATCTTAGTTATCTCATACTTCCCTAAAGGAAAAATATTTTGTAATGAATTAAGAGTTTTATCAACACTCTTAGTTTGTTCAGGAATGATAATAACTCTATAATTTCTCTGATTACTTGCTAATTCTTGTCCGTTTCTGTCAAGAATTTTTCCTCTCGGAGGAGGTAATAACCTTATATTGATCCTATTTTCGTCCGCTAAAAGACTATACTCTTCTGACTCTATAACTTGTAAATAATACATTCGACCTGCTAAAAGAGAAAAAAGAACTGTCTGAAAACCACCAAACATAAATAGTCTTCTTGTTAAAATTTTTTTTCCTTCATTCTCTTTCTTCATTTATTTACTCATTAATAAATACTCTGAATTTATGCATAACTAATACAATTATTGGGTAAAGAGATATAGTAAATATAATTTGAAATAATAAGTCAGAAAAATTAATTATTCTCTCATAAATAAATAAACCAATAAAAAAAATTATAAAAAAAACTATTGGGACAACTATGATAAATGCCAGCCACTCAACATTAAATTTTTTACCAATCAAAACCTTTCTTTGTGTCTCCATCACTACTCTTAAAAGTGTAAAAATAAGCGCCCACTGTCCTAAGGGACCACCAATTATTAAATCGTATAGTAGACCTGCTATAAATACAAAATATATAGGGAAAAGATCTGGTCTGTAAATAGACCAATAGAATATAGGAATTATAGCTATAGATGAGGAAATTTTGAATGGGCTCAACCCTAATGGCATCATAGAAAAAAAAATGAAGATAAATAAAGAAAAACCAGGTATAGAGTTTTTCAGAAGTCTATAAAAATTTTGACTAATTAAATTAGGCATAATATTTAAAATTAATCATCCTTTAGCTTTAAAACTTTTACATACTCAACTTGGCTCCAATTTACAAAAGGTCTTACTCTAACAGAACCTTCATCAAAATGTGAAACTACGCCAATTCTAATACCAGGGGGAAACAAACCACCATGACCAGACGTAATGACATAATTATTTATAAGATCTTGTTTTTTATCTGTTAAGAATAGTAATTGTGAAGTATCACTGTTATCTCCAGCTAAAATAGCTCTTTGATTTGAAGGGGTAACAATTACTGGTATCCTTGAGTTCATATCTGTAATTTGAAGAACTCTTGAGGAACGATGACCTGCCTCAGAAATTCTTCCAACAAGACCTCTTGAACTTACAACAGCTTGGCCATTACTCACACCATTGATTGAACCTGCATTGATTATAAAAGTTCGAACAAATAGACCACTTGAGTCTGCTATAATTCTTGCTGAAATATCTTTTATTATTGGCTCTTTGCTGACATTTAATAACTCTCTAAGTGAATTATTTTCATACGTGAGTCTATAACCTACTTGTTGCCAAACTATAAGTTGTTCGTTTTCTTTTTTAAGCCTCTTTAATTCTGAATGTAAATTAAATATTATATTAACTTCTTTAGATACTTTCTTAGCAAAAAATACAGGTTTAGAAATCACACTAAATATTGGTGAAAATGCATCTATAAAGAAAACCCTCAAAGAAGTTGATATATTCTGATCAAACCTGCTTATTGGTATTATAGCTAAGGAAAACAAAATAAAAAAAATTATAGTAAATCTACCAGTTAGAACTCTAACAGGTAGAAATATTTTCGATATCTGATTCTGGTTGTCCTTCAAGATTGTAACCCTTCAATAGTAGGCCTTCTAATAGGCTTGTTGAAGAACACCTTTCATGTTTCTAAGTTCTTCTAGCGCTCTCCCGGTACCTAGAGCAACACAACTTAATGGCTCATCTGCAATTGAAACGGGTAATCCAGTTCCATTTCTTAAAACTGTATCCATATTTCCTAATAAACCACCACCCCCAGTCAGAACAATTCCTTTATCAACTATATCAGCAGCTAATTCAGGAGCAGTATGTTCTAAAGCTACCTTAACTGCCTCCATTATTGCACCGACTGGCTCAGATAAAGCCTCAGAAATTTGAGTTTGATTTATAATTAATTCTTTTGGAACTCCATTCATTAAATCTCTGCCTTTAATCTGCATTTCTTTGCCAAACCCTTTAATAGGCGCACATGCTGTTCCAATTTCCTTTTTTATTCTTTCAGCGCTTGACTCACCAACCAAAAGATTGTGGTTTCTTCTAATATATCCAATTATTGCTTCATCAAGCTTATCACCACCAACACGCACGGATCTTGCGTATACGACACCCCCTAAAGATAAAACAGCGACTTCGGTTGTACCGCCACCTATATCTACAACCATTGAACCAGTCGGTTCAGTTACTGGTAAGCCTGCACCTATTGCAGCAGCCATTGGTTCTTCAATCAAAAATACTTTTCTAGCTCCAGCACTTTCAGCAGATTCTTGAATAGCTCGCCTCTCTACTGCAGTGGAACCAGATGGAACGGCAATTATGACTTGGGGACTTGCAAACGAACGTCTGTTATGAACCTTACTTATAAAATGCTTAATCATTTCTTCTGCAACTTCAAAATCAGCAATAACACCATCTCGTAAAGGACGAATAGCTTCTATATTTCCCGGTGTACGTCCCAGCATAACTTTGGCTTCATCACCTACAGCTAGTACTTCTTTTTTTCCTCTTTGTTTTACTATTGCAACAACGGAAGGTTCATTTAAAACCACACCTCTTCCCTTAACATAAACTAGGGTATTGGCAGTGCCCAAATCTATAGCCATATCAGCCGACATCATTCCAAATAACTTAGATAACATTAAAAACTAAACTCCCTAAAAACTATCATGCAGAAAGTGCCTCTGGTGCCGCTTTTTGTCTTTTTACAAGTAATTTATTCAATGCATTTATATATGCTCTTGCACTAGCAACTAAAGTGTCAGTATCAGCACCCTGACCATTAACAGTTTTTCCATTTTCTTCAAGCCTTACTGTAACCTCTGCTTGGGCATCTGTTCCTTCTGTAACGGCATGGACTTGATATAACAAAAGCTTTGCTTTATGTGGAAAAAGTTTTTTTATTGAATTAAATGTAGCATCCACTGGCCCATCACCATCTGACTTATTTTTCTTTAAATCACCATCAATCTCTATCTGTATCTCTGCGGATTGTGGACCTTCTGAACCAGCAACTACTTTAAGTGATAAAAACTTAATCCTATCATTTGATCTTGCTTCTTCATCAACTAATGCTAAAAGATCCTCATCAAAAATATCTTTTTTCTTATCAGCTAGTTCTTTAAATCTTTTAAAAGCATCTTCAACTGCATTGTCTCCGAGTTTAAAACCTAACTCATTTAATTTTTGGGTAAAAGCATGTCTCCCAGAGTGTTTTCCAAGAACTAGGTTTGACTGAATTAAACCAACAGATTCAGGGGTCATTATTTCATATGTTGAAGCGTTCTTTAAAACTCCATCCTGGTGAATTCCTGCTTCATGCGCGAAAGCGTTCGCACCAACTATTGCCTTATTTGGTTGAATAGGAAAACCTGTAATTTGTGAAACGAGGCGTGAAGCTTTAGTAATATTCTCTGATACAATATTTGTATAGAATGGAAGTATATCATTTCTTGTCTTTATAGCCATGACTATTTCCTCCAAAGCTGCATTCCCTGCACGTTCACCAAGACCATTTATTGTACATTCAACCTGTCTTGCGCCAGCTAAAATACCTGATAAAGAGTTTGAAACTGCCAAGCCTAAATCATTATGACAATGAACTGAAATTCTAGCTTTGTCTATATTCGGAACCCTATTAATAATATTTGAAATTAGATCTCTATACTCAGATGGGACTGTATAACCCACGGTGTCAGGGATATTTATTGTAGAAGCACCAGCTTTTATAGCACTTTCAATAACTCTACACAAAAAATCTTCATTAGATCTAGTGCCATCTTCACAAGACCACTCAACATCATCCACATGATTTCTGGCCCTAGTTACGCTATCAACTACTGCTTGATGCACGTCTTCGGGTTGCATCTGCAATTTATATTTCATATGTAACGGACTAGTTGCAATAAACGTATGAATCCTTTTTTGCTTAGCATTTTTCAAAGCTTCAGCAGCACAATCTATATCTTTATAACTTGCTCTTGATAAACCACAAATAATTGACTTAGAAATTATTTTAGAAATTTCTGATACTGACTCAAAATCGCCATTAGATGCGATTGGAAACCCTGCTTCAATTACGTCTACTCCAAGAGATTCAAGTGTTTTAGCAAGCTTTAGCTTTTCCTCTAAATTCATAGAGGCACCGGGAGACTGCTCACCATCTCTCATTGTAGTATCAAATATTATAATCTGATTATTTTCTTTAAAACTCTTCACTATGAACCCCAAATTATATATATTTATTATAGTTTGAAATATTTATTAGTATAAAAAAAAATAAAATCTTACCTATATCTTATAAAAATCAACTAATAATATTATTAAGGGATTAATAAATAATAAATAGTCAATAATAATAAAATATATAAGCTAAAATACTGAATTATTTGAGAAAGTCAAAAAAACATCAAAAAAATAGAAAAATCACATCATAAAAAAACTAGCTATCAATCCAAATTAAAATTAAAAAAACATAATTTTCAATAAAGTGCTAGTTTTTTTCCTTATCAACCAGCTTATTTTCAGTTATCCAAGGCATCATTTCTCTTAATTTTGAGCCAACTGCTTCAATATTATGATTAGCTTCTCTAGCTCTTATTGATTGAAAACTAGTCTGAGAAACCTTATTCTCTAGCATCCATTCCTTAACAAATTGGCCTGTTTGTATCTCATTTAATACTTTTTTCATTTTTTTCTTAACATTTTGGTCAATAATTCTTGGACCTCTAGTATAATCTCCATATTCGGCAGTATTTGATATTGAATATCTCATATTCGCAATACCACCCTCATACATAAGATCTACAATTAATTTAACTTCATGTAAGCATTCAAAATAAGCCATTTCAGGGGCATACCCAGCTTCAGTGAGTGTCTCATAACCAGCTTTTATAAGGCTGGTTAAACCTCCACATAAAACTGCTTGCTCCCCAAAAAGATCTGTCTCACATTCCTCTTTGAATGTTGTCTCAATTATTCCTGCTCGACCCCCACCGATAGATGAAGCATAGGACAATCCGAGTTCATGTGCATTACCAGTTGAATTAGCATGCACAGCTAAAAGGCAAGGAACACCTCCTCCTTTTAAATATTCTGACCTGACGGTATGACCTGGCCCTTTTGGAGCAATCATGAATACATCAAGGTCAGATCTTGGTTTGATCAAATTAAAATGAACGTTCAGTCCATGAGCAAAAGCTAACGCAGATCCTTTTTTCATATTATTTTCAAGATCTTTAGTATAAATATCACTCT
>PTLN01000102.1 GCA_002938125.1 Alphaproteobacteria bacterium MarineAlpha2_Bin1 | reverse complement strand
TATGGTAATTGACGCTGGTTTAGCAAAAAAATCAGTTGAGAAGATTGCTACAGCAATGGACTTAAAGGTTATGGATGCAGCGGAGGGAATTTACAATATTGTAAATGAAAATATGTTTGGTGCGCTCAGGTTAGTCTCAGTTGAACAAGGCCACGATCCTAGAGATTTTGCTTTAATCGCTTTTGGTGGTGCTGGTCCCTTGCATGCAAATGCACTTGGTAAGCTTACAGGTTCTTGGCCAGTAATAATACCCCCTGGTCCGGGGGTTCTATGTGCTTATGGAGATGCCACTACACGTGTTAGAAATGAGGCATCAAGATCATTTATTAGAACTTTCCCACAAACATCAGATAAAGAAGTAAGCAAAATTCTTAAAGAATTAGCAGAGAAATCTGCAAAAGAGCTGGATGCAGAAGGTGTTAGTAGAAAGGATCAAACAACAACCTATGAAATCGATGTACGTTACCATGGTCAAGGTTTGGTTCTTACTATTGAGTCTGATGCAAAAAAGTTTGTTAAAGGTGGTTTGAAATCTGTTGCCAAAGAGTTTGATAAAATGCATGAGCAAATGTACACTTTTGCTTTGGATCATGATCAAGAGCTTGTAAACTTGAGAGCTATTCAGCAAGGAAAACCTACAAAAGTTAGAGCTGAAAGGGTTGGTAAAGCTTCTGGTGAACCTAAAGAAGCCATAATTCAAACTACAACAGTTTTTGTTGATGGAAGAGATAGGAAGGCAAAAATTTATGACCGTTCTTTATTAAAATCAGGTCATTCAATTCCAGGTCCAGCTATAGTTACTGAAATGGACTCGACAACGTTAATTCTGCCTGACCATGTAGGTAAGGTTGATAGTTTTGGAAATATTTTAATTACGCCTTCAAAGTCTGCAAAAAAATCTTCATCTTTGAGCAAATCTTCTAAAAAGAAAGCGCAAAAAAAGAAAGCGCCTAAAAGAAAATCTGCAAAGAAAAAAACAGCTAAACGCAAGGTTGCAAAAAAAGTAGTCAAGAAGAAGGCTGTAAAGAAGAAGGTGGCTAAACGCAAGACGGCTACCAAAAAATCTAAATCTCGTAAGCGATAGGTGGGAGAACTGATAAATGAGTGCTAATATTATTCAAGGAAATAACAAAAAGTTTAATAAAGTAAAATTAGATCTTGTAACACTTGATTTAATTGAGAATGCTCTAAAAAATGCAAGGTGGGAGATGGATGCTGTTTTGTTCAGAACTGCTATGTCTCCGGGTATAAGAGAGCAACACGATGAATTTCCGATGATCGCTAATAACGATGGGAAAATGGTAGTTGGTCAGTTCGGCTCGTTTATATATGGCTTTATTGAAGGTTATGACGGAACGATTGAAGAGGGCGATATATTCCTTACAAATGATCCATATAGTTGTAGGGGGGCAATAAGCCATCTTCCAGACTGGCTTGTTTTGATGCCAATCTTTAAGGATCATAGAGTTATTGCTTGGTCTGCAATGTTTGGTCATATGACTGACGTTGGTGGTAAAGTTCCTGGTAGTCTTCCCGTGGACGCTAACCAAATTTATGAAGAAGGAATTATGATTCCTCCCACAAAAATTTATAAAAAAGGTAAACTAAATTCTGAAATTTTAGAGTTAATTCTTCATAACTGTAGGTTACCTGAATGGAATAGAGCAGATTTTAATGCCCTTATTGCTGCTTTACGTATTGCAGAAAAGAGATGTATTGAAATAGCAGAAAGATTCGGAGATGACTACTTCATTGAAGCTATGGAGCAAATGCTTGATAGAAATAAGAGAGCAATGAGCGCTATTATTGGTATGTTTGTTCCTGAAAAGAAGGCATATTTTGAGGACTATATATGCGATGATGGCATAGGTATGGGTCCTTATAAAGTCGCTTGTACCTTGCATAGAGATAAAAATGGAGTTGCTGTTTTTGATTTTGAAGGAACAGACCCTCAGTCAATGAGTTCTGTTAACTTTATGCTTAATGAGGAAATGTTTAAAATGTTCCTTGGAGCCTTCACCATTAATATTTTTGATCCTCAAATATTGTTTAATGACGGATTCTATGATTTAGTTGATGTTCGAATTCCAGCTGGAACAATTCTTAAACCAATGAAGCCAGCTTCTCTCTCATCAAGAACGCATATGTTGGGGCGTATATTTGATATTATGGGTGGCTTATTAGGTCAGGGAGCCCCTGACGCTCTTAATGCTGCTGGTTTTTCTGATAGCCCACACTTTATGTATTCTGGTTATGATAAGCATGGTGAATGGTTCCAGTTATACCAAATAGGTTTTGGTGGAATTCCTGGGAGGCCTGTAGGAGACGGTCCTGATGGGCACTCGCTGTGGCCATCATTCACTAATGTTCCTAATGAATTTCTAGAAGCATACTTTCCTCTAAGAATCGACACATATGAGTCAATTGCTGACTCGGGTGGAGCTGGTCTTCACAGAGGTGGTAATGGTATCAGACTAGGTTATAGATTTTTAGAGCCTGGTGAGATCTCTATTCATGATGATAGATGGTTAACTTATCCTTGGGGTGTAAATGGTGGAACACCTGGAGGAAGAAGTAATAAAATCCTAAGAAGAGCAGATGGTACAGAGGAATTAATGCCTGCAAAGAAGGACCATATTAAGGTTGAGAAAGATGATGTTCTTTTCTTCAACACATGGGGAGGAGGGGGCTGGGGTGATCCGTTTAAACGCCCAGCTGAAAAGGTAGCCCTAGATGTTGAAAGAGGTCTTGTTTCATTTGATGGTGCTAAGAGGTATGGTGTTGTTCTTAATGAGGACGGATCTGTGGATAATGATGAAACTGAAAAACTCAGAAAAAAACTTGCTGATGAGAGAGGCGATGTGAAATTATTTGACTTTGGCTTTACATCAATCGAAGAATTAAAAGCTCGATGCAAGGAGGAAACTAGTTTTGACCCTCCTAAAGCCCCTGTTTTTCAAAAATGGCATCAGGTTGCAGCGCAAAAGTTAAGAGAAGCTGCGGAGTAATTTAATTCAAACTAAAAAAATTATGGCGCCATTATTGGCGCCATTTTTTTTAGAGCACAGTCATGGTCAATGTAAATAGAGAGAAATTAGCAAAAAGAATTCGTAATAAAAATTTTTTTATTGCGCCTGGGGTGTTTGATATGCTTTCAGCGCGAATAGCGGACAAATTGGAATTTAATGCTTTGTATATGACTGGTTATGGCACTGTAGCCTCATATTTAGGTCTGCCTGATGCAGGCTTGGCATCTTACAGAGATATGGTAAATAGAGTAGGAACTATTGCACGTGGAGTATCAAAGCCATTAATTGCTGATGCAGATACCGGTTATGGTGGTTTAATTAATGTTGCACAAACTATTAAAGGTTATGAGTCTTCTGGTGCTTGTGCTTTGCATATTGAAGACCAGGTTAATCCAAAAAGGTGTGGATACACAAAAGGTAAACAACTTGTTTCAACAGATGAAATGTGTAAAAGACTTAAAGTAGCATTAGACTCAAGAATAGATAAGAATTTTTTAATAATCGCCCGAACAGATAGTCTTTCAGAGGAAGGAATTGCTAGTGCGTGTAGAAGGTCAGAATCTTATATTAAAACAGGTGTAGATATGCTTTTTGTTGAAGGTTATAGGTCAATTAAGGAAATGAGAGAGATAACCTCTAACTTTAAAAATATACCTTTAATGATAAATTTATCAGAGGCTGGTAATACACCAAAACTAGATTCAGATCAGTTGATGGAACTCGGGTTTACTTTGGCTATATTCCCTGGAACAGCATTCAGCGCATCAGCCGCTACAATGCAGACAGTTTATCAAAAACTTTACAATGATAAATCATCATTTAATTTATCAATACCACTTCTAAAGGGTGATGATATGCATAAATTAATGGGTTTTGAAGATATATGGGAGTTCGAAAATAAATGGAAATAAATTTATTTATATGTAATTATATTACTATTGGAGATTTAAATGAAAGAAGATAATCTATCTAACGATTATAATAGTGCGGGTTATAATAAACGTTTGGGTTTTGGTAATAAGCCAGCTTTAATATTAGTTGACTTTGTTAAAGCATATTTTGATCCTAAATCTCCTCTTTATGCCTCTGTTGAAGAAAACCTTGAGTCAGCAATTAGAATTCTAGAACAAGCGAGATTAGTTAAAATTCCAATAATTTATACTAATGTAGTTTTTCAAAAAGGTGGGTGGAATGGTGGAATGTTTATTGAAAAAGTTCCGACTCTTCATATCATGGAAGAGGGTGGAGAATTAGGAAAATGGGGTGGCGACTTAAAACCATTGGATAATGAATTAGTTATCTCAAAGCAGTACCCAAGTGCTTTTTTTGGAACAACTTTAGCCTCTTCTTTAAATGCAGCTAATATTGATACACTCATAATAACCGGTGTTACGACATCTGGCTGTATTAGAGCGACATGCATTGATACTGTTTCACATGGATTTAGGCCAATTATTGTTGAGGAGGCTGTTGGTGATAGGGATGAGCGTCCTCATAAGGCAAACCTATTTGATATGAATGCAAAATATGGTGATGTAGTTACTGAAAAAGAAGTAATTGAGTATTTAAATAAATTTTAAAAAGCAAAAAAGGATTGAGTATTTTGAGTAAAAAAGAACAAATTAAAATAGTAGCCGATGATGTTGTTAAACAATCAAAGGAAGTATTAGATGTTATAGCAAATGAAGGTGTAGCAATAATACCTTTAGATGTAGCATATGCAATTGTAGGAAATTCAAAAAAATCAATTGAGACAATTTTTAAATGTAAAAATAGATCCTTTGATAAGCCTTCAGGTATGTTTTCAAATTATGAACTCTTAAAAGATATTCAGATTATTGATACATGGAAACATGATATTATTAAAGCTGTAATTTTTGATAATAATTTACCAATGTCAACTGTTGCTCCATTTAAAAAAGATCACCCTATGTTTAGAAATGTTGATGATTGGGTGCTCAAAAATTCAACAAAAATTGGAACTTTAGATATGCTTCTAAATGCTGGGGAATTTCATAACGAAATGACAAAACAATCTATGGAAATTCAAATGCCAGTTTTGGGTTCTTCTGCAAATACTTCCTTAACCGGTTCTAAATATAACTTAGAAGAAGTTGATCAACCTGTTTTGGAAGCTGGAAATATTCTTATTGATGGTGGTACATCAAAATATGAAAATGATAAGGGAAGATCATCAACAATTATTGATTTTGGCAATTTTGAAACAATTAGAATTGGTGTATGTTACGATGAAATTAGAGAGATATTCTCTAAATTTGGAGTAGAGTTAAGAGAAGATAGCGAATAAATCTATAATTATTCAGCTGCTGAGGCTACAGATGCGGCCTTCTTTCTTTCCTGTGATATCCACCACTGAGAAATTCTGCCTCCCAGTTTTTGACCTGTATATCTTTCAGCTAATAAAACTGCTTCTCTTATTTTTCTTATATTTACCCCAGTTTCATAACCTGCATCATTTAGCATAAAAGCAAGGTCCTCTGTGGCTAGATTTCCCGCAGCACCAGGTGCAAATGGGCAACCACCAAGACCACCTAAAGATGTATCAAACTCCGTCACACCAATTTTAAGAGCTACCCATGCGTTGATTAATCCAAGAGCACGTGTATCATGGAAATGGACTATTAAATTTTCTGCTCCAAATTTGCTAGCTGCTTTTCCAACAACCTCTTCTACTAGTGCAGGTCCACCAGAACCTATTGTGTCAGCAATTGCAATTTTATCAGCTCCTAAGTCAAACATTCTATCTGCAAGTTCAATAACAGTTTCAGTAGAAACATCTCCTTCATAAGGGCAGCCGAGTGCTGTTGAGATGTAGGCTCTAGTGTCTAATCCGTCTTTCTTCGCCATTTTAATTAACTTCCCAAGGTTATTGATAGCATCAGGTAATGACATTCTTATATTTGCCATATTCATTTTTTCTGTTGAAGCTAATGCAATTGCAATAGCTTTTGCTCCTGATTCTACAGCTCTTTCATATCCCTTTTGGTTAAATAAAAGTGCAGAGTAATATATATTATCTTTTCTGGGTAACGATTTAAATAGATCTGACGCATCACTCATTTGAGGTACTGCTTTTGGAGAAACAAACGAGGCAGCTTCAAAAGATTTTATTCCTGCGTCAATAAGTCCAAGAGCTATTTCTAATTTACCACTTGTAGGTACAAATTTTGGTTGAATTTGTAAACCATCTCTAAGCCCTACTTCATTAATTAAAATACTTTTCGACATAACTTATATCCCTTATTCAATTATCCCATTTTGTCTAAGAATACTTATTTCTTCATCATTTTTATCCAAAAAATCTTTTAAGATTTC
>PTLN01000101.1 GCA_002938125.1 Alphaproteobacteria bacterium MarineAlpha2_Bin1 | reverse complement strand
CACACTTAATTGACAAAGCTAATTTTTTTGACCTACCACCTTAATTGTCTTTGCAATTCGATTTGGAGAAATACCTGCTAAAAAAAGAGCCTCGCAGGCATATATATTCCCTAGACCAGCCACAAACTTCTGATTTAATAATACATTTTTTATTGGAGAATTCCTTGAGGATAAATAATTAGTAATATAATTACTTGAGAAAATATTATCTAAGGGTTCCGGGCCAAGAAATTTAATCCATTTATGACTTTTATAGTCAGTTTTATTTATATAATCGACCATCCCAAATCTTCGGCTATCGTTAAAAACAATCTCCTTATTACTATTTAGTTTAATAATAATATGATCATGTTTTACTTTTTTACTATTAGTTGGTCGAATTTTTATTCTTCCCGACATACCTAAATGGAGCAGAATTGTTTGTTTGGCCTCATTATTTATAATTATATATTTTCCTCTCCTTAGAATATTAGTGATTTTCTTACCATTTAATGATTTGTTTAATGATTTGGGTATAGGAAATCTTAGATCTTTACGTTGTAAATCTATCGAATTAATTGTAAAACCAATTAAATGATTTCTCAAACCCCTAACAATTGTTTCGACTTCAGGCAATTCAGGCATAAAGTTATCCAAATTATTTATTAATTTTATATAATAAGAATTTATAATTCAGTAAATTGTAAGAATCAAAATATTATGAGAAATACTAATAAAAAAACTGAAAAAAATAATTTTACGCACTTTGGATCTAAGTCTGTTCCGATCTCACAAAAAACTAGACTTGTCAAAGAAGTATTTGAGTCTGTTGCAAAAAATTATGACTTGATGAACGACTTAATGAGTCTCGGACTTCACCGCAAATGGAAAGATTCTTTAGTAAAAAAAATATATTTTAGAGAAAACCTCAAAATACTTGATGTTGCAAGTGGAACAGGTGATATTATTAATAGAATATCAAAAACCTCCTATATAAAAAAAATTAATCTTGAATTACTTTCATTAGACTTAACGCATTCAATGATAAAAATTGGACGTGATAGAATCATAAATAGAGGTTTAATTGGTAACATTAATTGGATTAATTCAGATGCAACATCTTTGCCTTTTAAGGATCATTCGATCGACGTATATGTTATTGCTTTTGGAATAAGAAATATTACTAATCCTGAGATTGCATTACATGAAGCATTCAGAGTTCTAAAACCAGGCGGACAATTTTTATGTTTAGAGTTTAGTAAGGTAGATCCTTTTTATAGAAAAATTTACGATCTATACTCCTTTAAATTCATACCTAATTTGGGAAGATTAATTTCAAATGACAAAAATTCATATCAATATTTAGTTGAAAGTATAAGAAAGTTTCCAAATCAAAAAGAGTTTTCTCAATCATTAAGCAAAATTGGATTCAGTAAAGTAAAATTTAGGAATCTGAATTGGGGGATTGCAGCTATTCACTCCTGTTGGAAGTTATAAATCTTTAAAATTATGTTCAAAAATTTCAAACTAATTATCAGACTTATAAAAATAACTACAATTATGGCAAAATACGATTGCCTTTTTCTTCTCGATCATCTTGGAGTAGGCCCATTGCTAAAAATAATAGCAAGGACCATACTGCCTAAACCTCTTAAGTCAACTAAGGGGCTTAGAGTAGGGCAGCGCCTCTCTAAAGCCCTTCAAGAATTAGGGCCTAGTTTTATAAAATTCGGACAAACTTGGTCTACTAGACCAGATTTAATAGGAAATAATTTTGCTGATGATCTAGCAGAATTAAGAGACAGACTTCCTCCTTTTGATATAAAAAATGTAGAAAAA
Source organism: Alphaproteobacteria bacterium MarineAlpha2_Bin1 (assembly GCA_002938125.1). GTDB lineage: Bacteria > Pseudomonadota > Alphaproteobacteria > SHVP01 > SHVP01. The sequence goes on along the minus strand of PTLN01000101.1, from coordinate 4,652 downwards.
ATAATTAAAAAAAGCTTTGAAAAAGATATTGGTGAAATTTTTTTAAATTTTGATACTGAACCGGTAGCAGCCGCAAGTATTGCGCAAGTACATTTTGCAGTAACAAGTTCGGGTGAAGAGGTAGCAGTTAAAGTGCTAAGGCCAGGAATTGAAAAAGCTTTCAGACAGGATATAGAACTTTTTAAATGGTTAGCAAATATAATTAATAAAACACAGAGCTATGCTGAAAGGTTGAAACCTTTAGAAATCATAAAGAAATTTGAAGAAACTTCACTTTTAGAAATGGATTTAAGTATAGAAGCAGCCGCAGCTTCTGAATTAAAAGACAACTTTAAGGATAGTGACTATTACTATGTCCCTAAAGTTTATTGGAGCCTAACATCAAGGAAGGTTCTAACGACTGAGAGAGTGAATGGTTTTTCTATTGGAAATAAGAATAAATTAATAGAAGAAGGTATAGAGTTAGAAATAGTAGTAGAAAATCTTTTAAAAAGCTTTCTAATTCAAGTATTTAGAGACGGTTTCTTTCATGCAGATCTACACCCAGGAAATCTTTTTACTGATAAAAAAGGTAGAATAATTCCTGTTGATTTTGGGATTATGGGCAGAATGGATGTAAAAAATAGAAAGTACTTAGCAGAATTAATGTTTGCATTTTTAACAAAGGATTATCAAAAAGTTGCAAACATACATTTTGATGCTGGTTATGTTCCCTCTACTCAATCAAAACAATCCTTTGCACTGGCTTGTAGAGCAATAGGTGAATCTGTGTTAGGCAAGTCAGCTAATGAAGTTTCAATTGGTAATTTATTATATAAATTACTTAGAACTACAGAATATTTTAAAATGGAAACGCAACCCCAATTACTACTTTTGCAAAAAACATTAGTTGTTGCAGAGGGAGTAGCAAGACAAATAGACCCAAATCTAATTTTATGGGAAAAAGCACAAAATATTATTGAAAATTGGCTAAGAGAAAATATTAATATTAAAATGCAGACTGAAGAGACTATAAAGATGAGCGTTGAGAGATTTTATAAAATACCTAAAATAATTGATAATCTAGATATTATTTTAAAACAGTACTTGAATGAAAAAGATAGCAAAGTTAGAGATTTATCAATTATGAAAGAGGTTAATAGTAAAAATAGCTTAAAACTTAATCACTGGCTTATACATATCATGTTGTTTATAGTTATATTATTTATGATTTTTGATAAATGATTTTTTATATTTTAAAGGCAGAATTTAATTGACTATAAAAATTGGAATAGAGTGGTTAGAGGGTAACGATGATATTAAGTCACTTGCAAGAGCAACATCAAATAGTGCCGGTTTTGATTTGCCTGCTGCTATAAAAAAATCAGTTCAAATATTACCATCATCCTTTAAACTAATACCATTAGGATTTAAACTAGCTATTCCCCATGGCTTCGAGGGTCAAGTAAGACCTAGATCAGGTCTAGCAATAAACTTTGGTATCTCTGTTCTCAATAGTCCTGGTACTATAGATTCAGACTACAGAGGAGAACTGAAGGCAATATTAATAAATTTAGGAAATAATATGGTTACGATAAAAAGGGGTGATAGAATAGCTCAACTTATTATAGCACAACTCCCAGATATAAATTTTGTTGAAAAAAAAATTTTATCAGACACACCAAGATCATCAGGTGGATTTGGATCAACTGGTATTTAAAATTATGGATAATTCAAATTTAGAACTAAATGAAAGCCAGATACATAGATATTCAAGAAATATTATACTCAAGGATATTGGTGGAGTTGGTCAAAAAAAATTACTTTCTGCTAAGGTTTTAGTTGTAGGAGCTGGCGGCCTTGGGTCTCCAATTTTATATTATTTAGCAGCTTCCGGCATTGGAAATATAGGTATAATCGATCATGATCAAGTTGAGATATCAAACCTGCAAAGGCAAATACTTCATTCGACAAGAGATATTAGAAGAAAAAAAACTATAAGTGCTAAAGAAAAATTAATAGATTTAAATCCAGATATCAAAGTTAAAGTTTATTGTGACAAACTTACTGTCAATAATATAAAAAATATAATTAATGATTATGATTTTATTGCTGATGGATGCGATAATTTTGATACTAGATTTATTTTAAATGATAATTGTTTTTCTCAAAAGAAAGTGCTTATATCCGGCGCAGTTCAAGGATTTGAAGGTTATATTTCAACATTTAAATTTAATAGTAAAATTTCGTCTCCTTGTTATAGATGCATTTTCCCAGAGCCTCCTCCAGAGGACTCATTAGATAATTGCTCAACGGCAGGAGTGCTTGGTTCAGTAGCGGGAGTTGTTGGATCATTACAAGCAACAGAAATTGTTAAAGAAATCTTGAATATTGGAGATGGTCTTAGTGGTTGGCTTATAATTTTTGATGGAATAAGCGGTGAGTTTAGAAAAATAAAAGTACCAAAAGACCCTAAATGTATTACTTGCAGTATATTACCTTGAATGAACGAATATAATTTAAATATTATAATACACTCAGAATTTATAGATAAAATTCATTACGGATTAACATTGGCAACAGCAAGTAGAGCTCTAGATAATAAAGTAACTTTATTTTTCGCTATGAAATCAATTTATGCATTAGCAGAAAAAAGAAAAAAGTATGGATGGACTGAATTAAAAACTGAGAATGGAACTTCTGCAATAATATTTGATACAAATTTAAAAAATAAGAATATAGCGAATTTTGAAGAGCTTATAAAAATTTGTAACGATTTTGAAATAAGTTTCATGGTATGCGAAATGGGAATGAAATATTTAAATTTAAATTATTCAGATCTACGAAAAGATATCAAATATTTAGATGGAGGGCTTGTAACTATTTTTGAAAATTCTGGTAATAATAATTCATTTTTGTTTATTTAGAATTAAATAGTTGTTCCGCTGATTACACGATCTGGAGGTCGATGGCCATCTACCATAGTTCTAATATTAATAATAACACGTTCCCCCATTTCTATCCTACCCTCTAAGGTTGCTGAGCTCATATGAGGTAGAAGGAAAACATTTTTTAAACGTAGCAACCTTTCATCAATCAAAGGTTCCTTCTCGAATACATCGAGACCTGCACCCATAATTTTGTTATCCTCTAATAATTCGATCAAAGTATCTTGATGCAATACCTCTCCTCTTGATGTATTCACAATATAAGCATCTTTCTTTATTAACTTTAGTCTACGAGGAGATAGTAAATGGTAAGTGGCAGGAGTATGCGGACAGTTTATTGAAATAATATCCATATTTGATAACATTTGATCCAAGCTTGCCCAATAAGTTGCATCCAATTCTTTTTCTAAAGAATCTGCCACCCTATTTCTATTATGATAATTTATATTCAGACCAAAACCAATTGCCCTTCTTGCTATAGCTGATCCGATCCTTCCCATTCCTACTATACCTAATTTTTTTCCGTATATCCTTCTGCCTAACATGAAATTAGGAGACCAACCAATCCATTTTTTTTCTCTTATTTTTTTTTCACCCTCAAATAACCTCCTTGGAACTGCCAATATTAGTGCCATTGCAATGTCAGCTGTATCTTCAGATAATACGCCTGGGGTATTGGTGACAAAAATACCTTTATTGTTTGCACTGTCTAAATCTATATGATCTACACCATTACCAAAATTTGCAATTAATTTAAGATTTTGACCGGAAGATTCAATAATTTCATTATTTATTTTGTCAGTTACTGTTGGAACAACAACATCAAATTTCTTAAAAACTTTTTGCAACTCTTGATTATTAAGTGGCTTATCAGATTTATTTACCTCAAGATTAAATAATTCGTTCATCCTATTTAATATAATTTCAGGAAGTAGTCTTGTTACATAAACATGAGGTTTTTTTTTGAGCATACCATATTCTTTCTTTACTAAATATCTCTATCCATTTATTACTACTGAAAAGTAGAATTATAAATGTATGAATAATAATGATTATATTATTAGGAAAATTTTATAAACCATGTTATCAAATATAAAAAAATTAGTTTTTTTATCTCAAAATATAATATTAATATCAGTTTTTATAATTTTGTATTCACCTAATATTTTAGCAAATAATCAAATTATACCACCATATTTTGGAAGTATAAAGTGGAATAAGGCCAATGTTAGAACAGGCCCAGGACAACAGTATCCTATTGAATGGGAATTTCATAAAAAAAATCTACCTATTGAGATAATTAGTAAATACGAAAATTGGTTAAAAATAAGATTTTTAGATCAAGATGTTGGTTGGGTTCATCAGAGGCTTGTCTCTAAGTCACGATATGTAATGATAAGTGGATCTACTCAAATACTCAGAGATAAACCGGATAATATATCTAAAGCGATTTTAATTGTTGAGGACAAGGTTCTGGGAAGACTTATTAGCTGCAACGAAGATTGGTGTAAAATTAGTATCAAACAAAAGAATGGATGGATACTTAAGCATTACTTATGGGGAGTTTATCCAGATGAAATTCTAGATTAAAAATTTTGAGTTTTAATCTAGATCATACACAAGGGAATTCCTTAAGTTACTATTTACTTTCTGGGAATAAGGATACTCTTTATGATCAAAAGAAATTACAAATGGTTGATTGTAGTCTTTGATTATATACTTCTG
>PTLN01000100.1 GCA_002938125.1 Alphaproteobacteria bacterium MarineAlpha2_Bin1 | reverse complement strand
TTTTTGTATTAGGCACTCTACCGGTTGCAAACATAACTGTATCTGTATGAATTTCTATATTCTTATTGGTTTTAACAAGTATTTCAGACATAGACTCTTCCATCGATACAATTTCTTGAGATGTTTCTAATTTTATTCCCTTTTTTTTGATTTCTTCAGCAAGAAAATTTCTTACTGCATGATCAAAACCTTTAAGAATTTGCTCTCCTCTATAAAGAATTGTTACATCAGAACCTAGACCATTGAATATACTAGCAAACTCTATAGCTATGTAACCTCCACCATTTATTAAGATCTTTTTTGGTAATTTTTTTATATGAAAAGCTTCATTGGAAGTAATTACATTATGAATACCATTTATTTTAGGCAAAAAAGGCATTCCACCGGTTGCTATAAGTATTTTATCAGCCGTAATTCTTTTATCACCAACTTGTAATGTATGATTATCAACAAAAACACCTTTATCTTCAAATAAATCGACTTTATTAGAGCTAAGTATTTTCTTATAAATTTTATTCAGTCGGTCAATTTCTGAATCTTTATTTTTTAATAAAGTGGCCCAACTAAATGAATTTATATCAATATCCCAACCATAAAATTTACTATCTTCTAATTCCTCAAAATATTCTGAGGCATATACAAGTAATTTTTTTGGGATACAGCCTCTAATTACACAAGTTCCCCCTACTCTATCTTCCTCACATATACCAACTTTAGCACCATAAGAAGAAGCAACTCTTGAAGCTCTAACTCCTCCAGAACCAGCACCAAGAACAAATAGATCATAATCAAAATTTTTCATAATATTACCTAAACTAACTTATGTTGCTTTTTTTGTTTCTTATACTCTTCTATTTCAATTTTAATTCCATCTTGGAAGTTTACAGGTTTAAAACCAAAGTCTTCAGTTGCATCTGAGTAAGAAAATACTTTATCTTCTCTCATTCTCAAAACCTGCTCGTAACTCACAGAAAAAGATTTTTTATTTAAAAGTTTATAAAAAAATAATAGTGCCAAGCTAAACCATATTGGAACATGAATATAAAGATTTTTTCTGGATAATAAAGATGAAACTGTTTTTAATATTGAATTATAACTGATCTCAGAACCTCCTGAAAGATTATAATTTTTTCCAATAACCTTATTTTTATTTATTAAAATATCATAATATGCATTACCAAGGTCCTCGGCGAATATTGGCTGAAAGAGATTTCGACCAGAACCAAATACTGGGAATACATAACTGTTATCAAGATAATTAATCAATTTCCACATATTCTTATCCTCTATACCACCATAAATCATTGTGGGTCGAATTATAGTTATTAAATCAGAATTTTTTGCCATTGAACTCTCAATTTTTTTGTATTCATAGGAAGCTGATTTGAACTTAGAATATATACCTGTAGTATGAACACAAATAAACCAATTGATATTATTATTCATACCCATTTGGATTAATGGTAAACTAAAATGTATTCCGGCAATATTTAAAACAGTATCAATTCCATAAAAACTGTCAGAAATAGATTCAATATCACTTAAATCGCCTTCAAAAAATTCAATTTTCAAATTTAATTTTTTTAGCCATTCTATTTTAGAGTTTTTTCTAACCACGCAGCGAATTTCTCTAGAATAATTCTCATCCTGTAATCTTTTAAAAAAAAATTTTCCAGTATGACTTGTGGCGCCAGTTACTAAAAGCATATAATTACCTCATGTAAAACTAATATTAAATCATTTCATAGAAGGGAGCAAATAATGGCAGTTTACTGGATATTAGACAATGAAATAACTAATGAAGATGATTATAATGAATATAAAAAGGAAGCACCTTTCTATGTTCAACGACATGGCGGCGAATTTTGCGTTAGAGGAGGATCCATTGATTTAATACATGGAGAATGGAAACCAAAACGAGTTGTGATTTTAAAATTTCCATCAAAAAAAGCATACGAGTCTTTTATAAATGACCCTGATTATAAACCTTGGAAAGAAATGCGAGAAAGAGCAAGTATAACTCATAACGTTTTACTTCTTGAAGCAACTGGATAGATAAGGAGGGGGTATTGTATATAGCAATGAATAGATTTCATATCAAATTAGGTTATGAGGAAGAGTTCGAGAAAGTTTGGAAAACAAGAGAAACCTATTTAAATCATGTAACTGGTTTTATCAAATTTAATTTAATTAGAGGGAAAACAGAAACTGATTTTACTCTGTATGCTTCACATAGTACTTGGGAGACAGAGCAAGATTTTTTGAACTGGACAAAATCAGAGTCTTTTAGAAAGGCTCACAGGAATGCTGGTCAAAATTCTAATATGTATTTGGGGCATCCAATATTTGAAGGGTTTAATGTGGTGATATAAGTTTAAAATTTCTCTATAGATCCAATTTATTAGAACAACAGCACATTTTTGAAAAAAAATATTATATGATTCATAGAGTATGCAAATAGGATAGAACATGAACCTAAAATTTGGAGTAGAAAAATTGAAACAGAGAGTAAATGCAATAATTTGAATTTTTTCTTTGATGCAGTATCTCCTGAAAGTGAGAGGTCTCTATACTTATTTATTTTTGGAGTTATCACATAAGCATTAGCAAGAAAACCAAAAGCCATAGTTATACTGATAATACTTCCAAAAAAACTTTTACCAAATAAAAATAAAATTCCAGCTAGCAAAACTAAAATTAAGCAAAACTTAAATAATCGCGGAAACACAAACCTTAGGAATTTCTGCAAATTTTCTTCATCCAATGTTTTAAAAACTGTAGGCGTTGTTACTGCCATAAAGGATAGCATTGTGCCGATTAAAGTTGAGTGGAGAGTAAGAGCTAACAAATTTTCCATATTCACGATATATTTATCTTTTTTTTATTATCAAGAGATAAATTTAGCTTAAATTTTTAAGTTTTATGGAATGATATTTTGAGCTTTCAGTACCTAAATCAATAAAATCACATTTAACATTGAAATATTTACTTAGAATATCAATTAAATAGTCAATATCTGAGTTCTTAAAAATTTTTTTGTCAAAACTTTCTATTGCTTTAAATCTTCCTGAAATCAATATAGTTCCGTCTTGATGTAATATTTTTTTAAATTCTTTTAAGTAAATTTCAAGTGGGTGAAGGAAATATATAACATTAATCAATAATAATTTATCTATAGTTCCACTTTTGATAATCTTCGATAAATTTTTGGCATCAATGTCAATTATATCAAAATTTTGCTCTTTGAAATTGAGCTTTAATTCTTTTCTAAAAACTTTGCTAATTTCAATAGCATATACCTTTTTAGGTTTCCTTTTTATTATTTCATTTAATGCTTGCCCACTTCCGGAACCAATTTCTAATACGGTATCTTCTTTACTTACAGATAATCGTTCTACACAGTCATAAATCATTTTTTTATTACTAATAAGCATTACTCTTTTTGCAATATATGCGAAAAAGAAGTCTTTAGGTTCACGCATATTTTTAGCCATAATTTTGGTAAGTTTAACTTTGTTGAATATAAAAAATAATAGCCACTTATATTTTTTTAAAAAGAAACTTTTTATTCTATTCATATTTTGACTACCATGTAATCTAATTGAGATTTTTATATTATTTAAGTTTTTAGGTAATTTTGTCTGACTCTATGCCATTTGTCATTAATAAAAGTTGATTGTAGGTAGATCCAAATACACAATGTGTATGCCCAGCTGCTGACCATATCTTATCAAATCTTTTTAGAGATATATCAATAATTATATCTAATTTTGCAGACAAACCTAAAGGAGAAACACCTCCAATTGAATAGCCTGTGATATTTTTTACAAGTTTTGCATCAGGTCTTGATACATATCCTTCAATATTAAGAATCTCAGGAAGTATCTCTGTTTTACATTTCTTATCACCAGCAACAAGTGTAACAACTGGAGTTTCAATTTTATCAGATTTTATAATGAAAATTAATGTTTTGACTATTGCTCCTACAGGTACTTCAAGAGATTTGGCAGCATCTAAAGCAGACCTTGCAGTCATATTAAGTTCTATTACTTTTTCTGGATGATTAAATTTCGTCAATATACCAGAAACATTTTGTACTAATTTTTTATCTAAATTAGATATAAGCTACCTCATCAATTCTAAGTTCTTTAATCCGACCCTGACCAGATTTGTGATAAATTATCTCGAAAAAATAATACCTTAAAAAAATTACTGAAATTATTCTCATTGTTTCTAAATAAAGATTGAATTTGGTTCTTCATCAACAAAATTTATAATACATCTTATTGTTTTGCTAATTTCTTCCTCTTCAGTTTCATATTCACTAAAATCATAATTTTGATAAACTTCTTTTAATTTTCTAAAAATATCTTCATCAATTTCAATCTCAAATTGCGGTTCTGAAGAAAAGCACCCACCCGTACAATTCTCTCTTTCTGATCCGAAAATAAAATCATCATTTTTTAATGCAAGAGCAGATTTTACACATCTTTTTACAATTTCTTCATTTGAAGAAACAGAGTATTTTTTCTTTAAATCATCTATTATATCTAGATGGGTATCTTTTAAACTTAAATTAATTTTCATTAACTGCCTCTTATTATTTTGGTCCATACAATTGACTTACATTTAATATTGTATTTTAAATTAATATTTGTAAACAATAAAATTTTAATACATATTGCGATGCTTTACATTATTAAAATCATATTGATCGTTACTATCTTTTCTAAACCTGATTAAAAAATTATAAATCATAATATTAAACTCCAGATTTTTTTTATTTTATATCTAACATCAGCAAATGTCTTTAAAATTGCTAATAAAATATATTTTGCACTATAAGAATTTAATGATCCATAGTCTGCTAATCAAACATGTCTAAGACGACACCCCACCGCTATTCTACCGTTACCGAAGGGTGTAGAGAATGATTATAGTTGATACCCACCAATTTTATTAATTCATTTTTTCTAAAGAATAGACTACATCGATACAATTGAATTTCTTGTCCCATGCTTGCATTTCTTCGGATGTCATTAATTCATTAAATTTCTCCATGTCGGTTATGTGAATCATCAAAATAATCTTTCCTTCTCTTATAATACCTATATCGTAGTGAGTAAAAAAATCTGCTGCCTTGTCTTTTGTGGCATTAAACATCTCCATATAGTCATCAGTAGTACCGTCAAAAGTTGATACGACGCATATATTCATAATTTTCTCCTAATTATTAAAATACAGTAGAGTAGGTTTTAAACTAGAAGTTAACTCTACTATTGAAGCTATCTAAAAGTATAGTAATTAAACTAAAAAAAGGAATAGTATTCGATAAGTTTATGGGTTAAAAATTAAATTATTATATAGAGATATTATTAGTAATTGTTTCGGCTGATATATCAATTGCTAATAATATATCCATATTAATTTACTATTGTAAAATATTCGACAGTATCACACCCATTGTAAATGAACGTGTTCTATGTCATTTTGCTAACTTCCTTTTTCTAATCCTGAACAACATTCTCATAAGTGATGAATTTATTACTTCTGTAAAATAGATTATCCTCTTATACTTACTGCTCAAAAACAATTTATAAGTAGATAATTTAGAGGGAAAATTTATTATTAAACCACTAATTTTATTATTGCTAATTTTTCTAGCACCAAAAATAGGTTTAGCAAAACCATATATAGCAGACATTTATTACCCTAAAGGTGACGGACCATTTCCGGTAATCATATTAAGTCACGGTGCAGGTGGACCATCAGTAGCATACAAAAAAAAAGCAGAAGGAATGGCAAGAAATGGGCGTGCTGCTGTTGTTCTGGATCATTACAGCGCTCGGGGGGATTATGGTGATAAATTTCGAAATATTCCTAAACTTTCTGACGCCAGAGAATGGAGAGAAAAAGACATTATCGATTTGTTACACGCTCTCAAGAATGACAACAAAATAAAAAAGGATAAGGTTATTTTAGCAGGTTGGTCTGCTGGTTCAGGAATAGTTCTACCTTTTGTGTCTAGTCCCAAACGGTTAATACCACCTGATGGCATAACCATCGTTGGTGCGATTCTCACTTATCCCTATACTGCCGGATGTTACGAAGAAATTAACTCCTTTAATGTTCCGGTCATCATTCATTTTGGTAAATTAGATGGCAACAATGGTAACCCATTAACAGGATATCATTGCTGGAAAAAAAAAATTGAAAATTTCAAAGATCGCAAAGTTCCTGTAATATTCAAAGAATATTCTGATGCATACCATGGGTACGATTTAGTATTCTTAAAGAATCGTCCAAAAAGATGTCATATGAGAAAATACAAAGATGGTATAGGAGAAATTTGCATGGCATTCAATCAAAGTGCATTTGAACAAGCAATAATAGCAAATGGAGAATTTTTAAAAAAACTGTTAAATGATTGATTTACCTGCGGTAGTTCAGATCAAAAAAACGTCCGTTGAACCTTACTCCACTGTTACGGAGTTGTTTAAAATACCTATTCGCTAAAGAAATTTATTACTCTCATAGA
>PTLN01000010.1 GCA_002938125.1 Alphaproteobacteria bacterium MarineAlpha2_Bin1 | reverse complement strand
ATAATGTTGACCTTGGTGCATTAGGTCTAAAAGAAATATCTTCAGGATCACGTCTTTTATCTCTATTTGTTGATCCTTTAAATAGTGAAATAACTTATTTGACTGGAAGTGTACCATTTAAAGCTGCTCAATTTCCAGAGCGACACCCAGTAGCTCAAGAATTTTATGTACTTGGGGGAGTTCTTGCTGGAAACTGTGGAATTATGCAGGCTGGAGCATATTGTTGGCGTCCACCAATGGTGATCCATGGTCCTTATGGTAGCCCAACAGGAGCACTGATACTTCTAAGAAGTATTGGAGGCCCTTTAACCACAGAAATTTTTCCGGCTGTAGAACATTCTTATAAACCAGAACATAAACCAGTATTACCCCCAAATTTATCAGAGGTAGGAAAAATTGAAATAGATCTACCAAAACGTTATTAGAAATATATTTTTTATGAACAATCAACTAACAAAAAGGCCTCAATCATATAGACCTATTACAATTACAGAAGGTTTAAAAACAAGTGCCCGTTGCAGGCCTGATAAACTAGCACTAACTGAAGAAAAAAGAAAATTAACGCATATTAAACTTATTGATAGAATTAATAGAGTATCAAATTTAGGAATAGGATTGGGTTTAAAACTAGGTGATCACGTAGCTTTAATGTGTCCAAATTGTATTGAATTTATTGAGATTACATGTGGTCTTTCTGAAATTGGTGTTGCACCAGCTATGATTAATGCAAAATCTACACCATCTGAAACTACGTATATATGTAATGATTCTAAAGCGAAAGTACTTTTTGTTCATCAAGATTACAAAGATATTGCTTTATCCTGTAAATTTGAGACTATTGAAAAAATTATTATCATTAAACCATTTGATGACAAAAGTCAGTATGAAACATTATTAAATAATTCTTCATCATCCACTCCAGAAATTTTAATCGAAGAATGGGATGTTTTTTCTATTCCTTATACATCAGGAACAACAGGAAAACCTAAAGGTGTACTTTTATCCCATCGTTCCAGAGTTAATCACATGCTTTTTACAATGGCTGCTAATTATGGTTGTTACACTCCGGCAGCAAGACCATTAGCTACATCTCCATTTCATAACGGAGCGGGTTTTATTAATGCACTTGCAGGCCCTTTTTTTGGCGGAACAACTCACATTTTATCAAAATATGAACCAGAACTAATGCTTAGGGCTTTAGAAAGCAATTCTATTACAAGTATGTTTATGGTGCCCACACATTTTCATTCTCTTTTTAACCTTAATAAGAAAATAATTAATACATATAATAAAAAATCGCTGAAAGTTATTCACTCAAATGCTGCACCTCTACCTCAAGCTACAAAAGAAAAAATTGTAGATTTCTTTGGAGAAGGAATATTATTTGAGTCATATGGTTCAACTGAGTCAGGTGGTTGTACTTTTCTTCGACCTGAAGATCAACTTAGAAAAATTAGTTGTGTTGGACAACCTGGACCTGGTGTTTGGTTGGAAATAAGAAATCAAGAAAATAATATATTAGGACCAGGTGAAGTAGGGGAGGTTTGGGTAAAAAATAGTTGGTTATTCAATGGTTACTGGAAAAAACCTGAAGAAACAAAAGAATCACTGGTAGATGGCTGGTGTACAGTAGGTGATTTAGGAAAATTAGATAATGAAGGTTACTTATACTTAGTTGATAGAAAAAAAAATGTAATTATTTCTGGTGGGCAGAATATTTTTCCAAGAGAAATTGAAGAAGTTCTCCATAGACATAACGCTGTATCAGAAGTTGCAGTTGTAGGTAAAAAAGATGATTATTGGGGAGAAGCTGTTACAGCATTTATTGTTCTTCGTCCAGATAAAACGACTACACCTGAAGAACTTAAAGATGAATGTGCTAAGGAACTTGCTCGCTATAAACTACCAAAAGAATTTTTATTTGTAGATAAAATTCCTAAGAATTCAACTGGTAAAATATTACATCGTGAATTAAGGGATAAACTAAATAGTTACAAGGAATTTAAATCTTGAGTACAATAAAGAAATATTACCTAACAGTTAACAATAGAAGAGTTCATTATCGTCGTTCTGGTTTTGGTCCACCACTTGTATTATTACATGCTTCTCCTGTATCTAGTGAAGTTTTTGAGGATGCACACTTTCCTATTTGGCAAAAATTTTTTACAGTAATTGCTTTAGATACTCCAGGTCAGGGCTTATCAGATCCCCTGGAAATTGGTAGACAGCCTCTTATTGAAGATTATGCCGATGCTTTAGCGGAAACACTTGATGTATTAAATATATATAGTTCTTGTTTTTATGGAAGACATACTGGAGCCTCAATAGCCGTCGAATTTGCTAGACGTTATCCAAAAAGAACAAACGTTGTTGTTACTGACGGATTTCCATTGTTTACAGCTGAAAAAAGAGAAGATGCATTAAAAAACTATCTCACTGAAATTAAACCTGACTGGACAGGTTCTTATTTGATTTGGTGGTGGTTTAGATATCGTGAACAACATATCTTTTGGCCTTGGAATAAACACGAAAAGTCATCTCGCGCTGACCAAGATGTTCCAGAACTAAATTTTTTACAGCGTGGAACAAAAGAACTACTTGTAGCAGGAAATAATTATATGAATCCTTATAGAGCGGCTTTTATGCACGAAGGTATTCCAGCGGTAAACGATATAATTAAATCAAAAGTTCCAGTTTGTTTTGGCGCAAGACCTGGTGACTCAATTTTTACATCTCTAGAAAGAATGCCAAAGCATTCTTGGACAAAAGAATTTCCGAGAGATAAAATCGATGCTGCAACAGAAGAATTAGAAATTTTTCTTAAATATAAGTCTACTTCCTTTGTGCCGAAACCTCTTGAACCAACTGATATAAATGGAAGAATTTCAATTACCTATATTGATATAAATAATCACCAAATTACACTTAGATCTTTTGGGAAAAAAAGTAAAAAAACTCCGGTAATCTTAATTCATGATATTCCTGGGAGTAGTAAACTATTAGAAAAAATTATATATAATTTAGGTGTAGATAGAGAAGTAATAGCACCAGATTTACCAGGCCACGGTGACTCAAGCTCTATTGAAATAAGTCAGCATTCAGTTCAAAATTATGCAAGTTATTTGAATAAATTATTAGATATAATTAATGTTAGGGAAATAAATATTTTTGGTATGAGTGGGGGAGCATCAGTCGCCACAGAATTAAGCCATCAAACAAATATAAATGTTAAATCTTTGATGTTACAAAGCCCAATGGTCATTCCTGAACAAATTAAAAATAAACTATCAAGTAATTGGATTCAAGATATTGAACTCTCACCAAATGGATATCACCTTAATATTATTTGGCATCATTTACGTGATCAGCAACTTTTTTTTCCTTGGTATAAAAAAACATTAAAAAATACTCGTTTCATAGAACCTGATATTTCTGAAGAAGAATTACATGATAAATTAGTTGAATGTATCAAGCATATAGAATCATATAAACCTTCATGGGATGCTTTATTTTCTTATCCTCTGCAAAAAAATATATCTTCAATAAGAACACCTATTTGGATTGGTGGAAAAAGTAGTGATGTTTTTGTAAATTTTCTTGAAAATACAGAGAGAGTTACACGTACTAGAGCAAATAAAATTGACAATCATCCAGATTCAATTCCAACCTCGTTAAATACATTTATGAAGAGTTTAGAAAATGAATAGCAATAAATATAATATAAATATTAAAGAATTTGAGGAACTTTTAGGTAAAGATAATGTTTTAATTGATGAAAAAGATCTAGCTATTTTTTCACGAGACATTATTGAATGGGAAGCTCCTTTACCATTACTAGTTATCAAACCTGCAACTACATCCGAGGTTTCAAAATCTGTTCAAATTGCATTTAAACAAAAAATTCATATTGCACCAAGAGGTGGAGGCTTATCTTACACAAAGGGATATGTTCCAAATAAAAAAAACACAGTTATGATTGATTTAAAAAGATTAGATAAGGTTCTTGATATTAATAGGGAAGATTTGTATGTCACTGTTGAAGCTGGGTGTACATGGAAAAATCTAACAGATACGCTTAAACCTCTTAATATGCGTCCTGCAATGACTGGGCCTATTTCTGGTATTCATTCTACAATAGGTGGTGGAGCATCTCAAAATATACCAGGAAGTATGGATGCAATTTTAGGAATGGAAATAGTTCTTGCGGATGGAAGAGTTATATTTACTGGCTCAAGTTCATGCATAAGATCCAATTCACCATTTTATCGTAATTATGGACCTGATCTTACTGGTATTTTTCTTGGAGATACAGGTTCGTATGGTATTAAAACTAAAATTACATTAAGAATAGAGAGGATTCCAGAGGGTGTATCTTTTGCTTCATATTCTTTCACAAATTTGAAAAATATGGCAAGAGCAATGGCAGAAGTTGCTCGGTTAGGTGTAGCATCAAAAACATTTGGAATGGATCCACTTAAAAATAGAAATTCTACCAAGATTGATTTCGATGAAGGTATAGATACTTTAAAAGAAGTGGTAAAAAATAATTCTTCAGTCATTAGTGGATTAAAAAATGCCTTTAAAGTAGCAACAGCAACTAAAAAGAATCTTGAATACACACCATGGTCATTACATCTGACCGTGGAGGGATTTGATCAGGGGTCATCTGAGAAAGCAATGAATAGTGTTTTATCAATTTGTGAGAAATATAATGGAACACAAATCGAAGCTACAATCCCTTTGGCATTAAGAGCAAGACCATATTCTATTAGAGGTTTTTTGGGTATCCAAGGTGAACGTTGGGTTCCTGTCCATGCTCTTTTTCCACTATCAAGAACGGATGAAGTTGTTGATAAAGTTGAAGGTTTTTTCTCTTCAAATAAAAAAAGGCTTGAAGAATTTGAAATTACTCATTCTTTTATTTCTTCTATAAATGGAAGTTTTTGGCTTTTGGAGCCGATGTTTTATTGGTTCGATGAAGTTAGCGAATATCATCTACAATACTTAGAAAAACATAAACATAAAAAACTAGCAAGAAGTAAAAAAAATTTAGCTACAAGAAATGAGGTAATTGCATTAAGAAAAGAATTAAGTAATTTATTTTTTGAACTTGGTTCTATCAATGCTCAAATAGGAAAGTTTTATAATTTTGCAGAATCTCTACACCCTGAAACATATAAGGTTTTAACTGAATTTAAAAAAACTTTAGACCCTCAAAATTTATTAAACCCCGGAAACCTTGGGTGGAAATAATAACTAACTTAAAAAGTTTTACTCTCTTTTTAAGTCATGTCCTACACATAACAAAGTACAACCTATGGGTGACGTAGTTAAAGGTAAAATAATTTTTATATTTGAATCCCACCTGATATATGTTCCATGATTGATATCTATATTTTTACCATTTACCTCAATAGCCAAAGATCCAGATAGAACAAAAACCCATGCTACCGACTCAGTAAAATTCAAAGGTTTCATTTTAGTATCTTTCCATAATGGGGGAACATATATTATTGAAACTGGCCTAGGAGTTAAATTTGTATTATTTTTCTCAGTTGACAGTAAACGCCATTTCCAATTAGAACCATTTGGATGGTCAGTCCATTCTAATTTTTCAGAATCTATAATTATAGGTCTTGTAAATGATTTATCAAAAGATGGCATATTACCTTTAAAAGGTATTTGAATACTTTCAGATGTATCTGCTTCAAATTCTCCACCACCTGAGTTCCATATTAAAAGAGTACATCCAGTTTTAGATTTTGGGTATGGTTTTCTTCCATGAATACTGTAAGGCTTTCTATCCATAAAAAAACCATTTCGAAATGTGACAAGTTCACCCTCAATATCTTCTGGACAAGTATATTCCCAAAAAGGTAAATCACCTGAAATAAAGTAAAAAGTTTCATTTATCGTTAGATGAAGCTGTCGAATTTTTTCCGCTCCTCCTGGAGATGAATATCTATAATGAACATAAGTGCCATTCGAACTATCATTATGAAGAACTTTTCTTATAGAATTTCCCATAACATGGGGTTCCCAGGGTATTTGATCCAAAATAGAAATTGTAAAACCTAAAGGTAGGTTGCTCATATTTTCAAGATGTTTATTCTTAACCACTTAGCCAACCCCCTCCAAATGACTTGATCATCTATATATTAATTATATATATACACTAAAATTATCAAATATTATAACAAAAAAAATATTAAAAAATTAGTTATTTTTTTCTCTTATATTTCAATTACAAATTTCATAGAAATAAAAAATTATTAAGGTGTATAATTTATAAAGAATTAATTTTACAATTTTGTTTAAAAATTTTTAAATTAAAGTTTTCCATCTATTACATACTTTAATATTCTTACAACCTGGTGTTGATCTTTTGCCACTGCTGCAGCTGATGCATCTACCTCTTTTAGAGCATGTTGATGTTCATTGTTATGAATAACAATAATAGATTTGTTTAATGCTGAAGCATAACCGGCATCAAAAGCGGCATTCCATTGTTTATATTTTTCCCCAAATTTAACAATAACAACATCAGATTCCTTAATAGATTTTTTAGTTTTTATAGAATTAATTTTTGCGCCTTTATTATCTTTCCAAAAATTACTTTCCTCAGTGCCTAGGATTTCAACTCCACAATTATCTGATGATTCATGATTTGTATTTGGTGAAGAAAAATTAATCTCTAGTTTTTCTTTTTCACAAAGTTGAATAATTTCACTTCTCCAATTTGTATGAATTTCTCCTGATAAATATACATTTAACATTTATATTCCCTTATTTATTATCTATATTACCATATCACTAGTAAAGCACCTAATCAATTGGCATAATGTTAAAAATTAGTAGTATACAGTTTAGCTTAATTTAATTTTTGTTTTTTTAACAAAAGGGTAATTATGAATAAAAAAGTTATGATCACTGGAGCAAATAGGGGTATAGGACTTTCTATTACAAAAAACTATTTAAATAGGGGTGATGAAGTTTACGCATTTTGTAGAAGCCCAAAAAAATCAAAAGAACTTTATCAACTATCTAAAGATAATAAAAAAATTAAAATATATTCATTAGATGTATGCTCTGAGGATTCTATCAAAAATGCATCTAAATTAATTGATGATTATATAGATATAATAATTTGTAACGCAGGAATAGGATCAGGGTATGGTGGGTTTATGGATGATGACAACAATCAACAAAAATTCCTTGAAGTATTGAATACAAATGTAGTAGGGCCATTTTTAACTATTAAATATTTTTCAACTAAGCTCAATAAAGTAAGTGATAAAAAAATCGCAATTATATCATCCTTAATGGGAAGTCAACATCATGATTCATCAAATGCTTATTTTTATAGATCATCTAAAGCTGCAGTAAATAATCTTATGGTAACTTTTTCAAATGAATTAAGTAATCAAAATATATCTATTTGTTCTTATCATCCAGGTTGGGTTAGAACAGATATGGGAGGCCCAAATGCGGACTTATCGTCAGAGGAAAGTGCTAAAAACCTGATTAAAAGATTTGATGAACAGTCAATAACTACTACAGGGCGTTTCTATAATTATGATGGAAAATTACTTATGATATAAAAAATTTTTAATTTAAGTAAAAATTATTATATCTAATTTAATAATAAATAATCACTACTGATTATTTATTATTAAATTGAAAAACATTTTTTTTAGTCTTAATACTTAGTTTTATAATTTGCCGTTTACTATAATTTCCTATGACCCAAGATAAAAAATCACCAATTTTAAAAATAATTCCATATTTGGATCTTAAAAGTGAGTAAGCAAGGTTAATAGTTTCCTCTTCTACAATTAATTCTGCTTTAGCATTTTCCCAACAACCTCTAATTTTACCACTGAAATTACATGGTGCTATTTTAACAGATGTGAAATTTCTAATTCTTTTGACTTTTCCAGAACTTTTAAGAGTATAAACATAGTAATTGTTTAGATTTCCTTCTTGAGCGAACCAGACGGGAGTATTAATAAATGTACCATCCTTTTTTTGTGTAGAAAGGCTAATATAATTTTCATTTTTAGATATCATTATTTATTCTTTTCATTTAATACCTTTCTTGCGATTTTAAAACATGATACAGCCGCTGGAACTCCACAATATATTCCAATAATATGAATTATTGAACGTAATTCTTCCATACTTACTCCATTAGTTATTGCACCTCGACAATGTATTTCCCATTCATCCATCTTATTCAGTGCTCCAAGCATACTAAGATTAAGCATAGATCGAATTTTTGGTTTAATGGTGTCATCAGCCCAACCGAAACCCCAACACCATTCAGTCATAGCTTCTTGAAAAGGTAATGTTAGCTCATCTGCTGCAAGCAAGTTTTTTGTAACATATTCATCTCCTAGTGTAGCCTTTCTCATTGCAAGACCTTTATCAAATAAATTTTTATCCATAATTGCTCCTTAATCAATTTTGTCTATATCATTTTAAATAATCTATATGATAAGATAAAAATAATGGTAGATGGAATTTTAGTCAAATAATTGAAATATTTTATATAAATATTTATTGCAATTTTTTATGAAGGATGACTTAAGTATGGTTGTGAATAACATGATACCAATATATAGAAAAAACAAATAATAAAGTAATTATTTTCATTTTTTATTTTTAAGAAATTATATATTTTTAGCTATATTTTATTATATTTATAAAATAAGATTTATATTTTGAATGTTTTTTTAATAAAATTAGATTAAATTTATATATTTATTTATTTATAATTAATTTTTTAAATATAAATATTAATTAATTATATAAAAAATAGAATATTATCTATGAAAGTAATTAATGTAAGGGATAATTTTTTAAATATTTAATTTAATATAAGTTTATATGATTTTTTAAGGGTTGTACATTGAAGGTTCTTACCAAAATTTCACCACCAAATATGATAAATATATGGATTTATATTGTAATAATTTCAATAATTGCCAGATTTCTTGTATGGACATTTGCGATATTTTATCCCATTCCTAATGAAACAGGTTTGCTAATTTCTCCAATTTTGCCTAATTCTGGAATAGACTTAAATTTTTATCTATCTGAAACAATAAAATATAAAAATTATTTATTAAGTATATATAACTACATATTCTCTTCTTCACTTACTTATGTTACTAATGATCCAAATTTTTCAGATGTACCCATATCACCTGGACCTATATTTCCTGTTATTTTAATTATCTCAAATTTCATAAATTATCCTTGGGTATTAAGTTTTCTATATCTTTTAATTAGTTCTTATTTGATTTATATATCCATAAAATGGCTTAACAAAAAAAATATCCATTGGTTCTGGCTTTTATCATTTGGGGGCTTGCCAGTACCCTTTTGGTATATGCTTAATATTAGCCCTGATTTAATATTTTCTTTAGTTGTGACCTTATATATATTTGTAATTACTGATACTAGAGATACAATAAATAAACATATATACTATCTTTTGATTTTATGTTTCTTGTCAATTCTCCTTAAACCTAATGGGATTTCTCTTTTTATTTTTTCATCATATTTTATTTTATTTAATTATTCTTTTAATAGAATACTATTAGTATTCATAATTTTTACATTTATTATTTTATCAATTGGTTTTATATATTTTTATGGAAATTATTTAATTTCATATATATTATCTTCCAATGAACATAGAACCTTTTTCGGTTATTACCAAAAAGAATACTTTATTGGTATATATGACTTTTTACCCAAAATTGTAGATCAATTATTTTCAATAATAAGTTTAGCAATTATAAAACTTATTTACTTTTCAGGGATCAGACCTACTTATGGTGATACACTAAATTTATTTATAATTATAAGATCGTCAGCTGGTTTAATTATTTTTCCGGGAATTATTTGGCTTTTTATTAAAGCAAATAATAATATTAGAATATTTACAATTATTTTCCTAATTCCAATTATGCTTGGATTAGCACAAGAAAGATATTCCATACCAATATACCCTCTATTATATTATTATGGAGTATTATTTTATAGTAATTCTTTTAAATCGATTTATAATATCGCAAAGTTTAATTAGTTATTATATATATTTATGAATAAAAATAATGTTGTTGTGATGATACCTTCCTATAACGAAGGGGATATTATTAATTTAATTTGCGATAATATAAACAAATTAAATCCATTATATACTATTCTAGTGTTAGATGACGGTTCTAAAAACGTATTTAAACCAAAAAAAAAAATTAAGAACTTATATATTTACAATAGTAAGATTAACTATGGCTTAGGTGTAACAACAAACATAGCGATTAATTTTATGTTGAAAAATAAATTTGATTTTTTAGTCCGTATTGACGGTGATAATCAGCATCCAATTGATTGCATACCTAAACTAATAGAAAAAATGATGGATGGATCAGACTTTTGTGTGGGCACAAGAGTTAATGCTGAAATAGGGGTAACAATAAGGCAAAAATTAAACAAATATATTAAAAGATATTTTAATTTTATGGGTAAAATATTAATTTCGAGAGATATTCCAAGCGATCTTAGTAGCGGTTTTATGGCATTTAATCAAAAATCTGCCATGTATTTATCATCACAAGTATTAGACAGGTACCCAGAACCTGAAATAATTATGCTTCTTACAATAAAAAAATTTAATGTTAATGAAATAATGATTGAACAATTTCCAAGAAAATTCGGAGTATCTAGTATAAAATATTTTAGGGGTGTTTTATTGGTATATAAATTTAATGTTTTTTTACTAAATAACTTCCTTAGTAAGGTTATAAAATTATGCAAACTTTAGTTATAATATTTTTATCCATAGGTTTTTTTATTTTATTATGGAAAAAACTCATTCATATAGACATATCATTTTTTTTATTTTTAGCTTTAATTTTTCTCGGTTTTTTTAGTTTAAACGATACATTTGTCTCATTTATTGCTGATTTATTCTCAATTAAATATGAGCCGATTGCCATAGTTTTTCTTACAATATTTATTTTATTATGCATTAACATAACACTTCTAATATTTATAACAAAAATTAATTTAAAGCATATTGCTTTAGTTAAAAAAGTTGCAGCAATTGAGTTAGAACAGCAAAAAAATGAAGAAATTAATAAGAATGACATAAACAATTAATTAATAATAAATATTAAAAAAATTCTAGTATAACTATTAATTTTATTTATTTTACAATTATTTAAATAACTTTAGTAATATTTAAGTTTAATAAAAAATAATAATAATCAGAACATAAAATTATAATAACTGTGATCCAAATAGATATCCTAACCGTATAAAAGGGAAAATTAGGAGTAAAATATGCTTATTAATCTGTATAATTTAATTTTTGACGCTGATAGAAATCCTTTTTGGAAGTTACCATTAACTGTTCGTTTTCAAGTAATGATTATATTATCTTTCATGTGGTCAGTTATATTTTCAGTCGGAATAGGTACATGGTCTTATTTCGGTTATTCAGTATTATTACACATCCCAATAGTAATGGGTGTTGTATTTACATCATGGATTTTTCATAATAATCAAACTAAATCCCCTAGAGATTTAATAAAAAGAGAAGATAATACGCCGATGTATGATGATGTTTGGGGTGGTTAATATTTATTTTAATATAAACTGATCCAAATATGATTTTTTGCGTATAAAGAGTACGGTGGTGCATTCCGAGATATCCCAAAACAATTCCTCCCACTTAGAATGCACCATCTATTTTGATTTAATTTATTAACTGATTGATTATAAATGTTTTTTTATTCTTTTAACACTCATACAAAACTACCAGTTTACAAATGTACGGACAAAACATATGCTCCTAACATGAAAAATGATGTTTTAGAAGATAATGATGTTATTCAAGATTATTCTTACTTAATTGATGAAATTGCAAATAATCAAAATAAACAAGCCTTTATAAAATTATTTAAACATTTCGCACCTAGAATCAAAACCTTCATAAAAAAAACAGGTTTATCTTTAAACGAAGCTGAAGATTTAGCCCAAGAAACGATGATTACTGTCTGGAATAAAGCTAAACTTTTTAAGAAAGACAAATCCGCTGCCTCTACGTGGATTTTTGCTATTGCAAGAAATAAACGTATTGATCATCTCAGAAAACAGAAACATCCTATTCCACATACCGAAGATTTACTGAACGAATCTGATTTAAATATAAATAATCACGATTTGATTATCGAGAAAGAACAAATGTTTACTTACATAAAATCTGAGATAAGTAAACTCCCATTAGAACAGGCAATTGTATTAAAAAAATCGTTTTTTGAAGGTATGTCACATATTCAAATATCTAAAGATTTATCTATTCCCCTAGGAACTGTTAAATCTCGTATTCGTCTTGCTTTAACCAGTATTAGAAAAAAAATGAAGGGTTTACACTGATGCATCCTACTCACCACCCTAGTTACGAAATACTATTAGATTATGCTGCTGGTAATTTACCTATAGCACCATCTGTTATAATTGCTACACATTGTTCTATTTGCCAAGATTGTAACGATACTTTAGATACCATTAATATAACCGGTGCCGCATTAATGGATGATTTAAACGATGATATATTTGATTTTAGTTCATTAGATAAAGTGCTTAGCAAATTAGAGTTTCAATCTAATGAAAATGATACAAAAATTGAAAATAACAATGGTGTTTTTGATTTTAATATTCCGAAAACTCTGCAAAAATATATACCAGATTCTTTTAATTGGAAAAACCTTAGTTCCGGTGTTAAAACCGCCGAGCTTCTAACAGATGATGGTTTTAACCTGGACATATATAAAATTAAAAGCGGATATCAAATACCGAAACATACTCACACAGGTTTTGAATATACAATGGTTTTAGATGGCGGATTCACTGACAACCAAAAATATTTTGCTCGAGGTGATTTCAGCTTATTAGACAACTCATCAGAACATTCACCAAAAGCAGATCCTGATAAAGATTGCTATTGTATAGTTTCAATGAATTCACAAATTAAACTTACTGGACCAATTGGAAGATTTATAAATTTAATAAATTTTTAATTTTTATTAATTTAGCAAATACCAAAAAATAATTTCAATATAGTGATCCACTTTGTCCTGACTTACGTATAAACAATCAAACAAAAACATAAAGGATTAAAAATGAGATATATATTTTCAGTAATTTTTGTAGTTTTTACTTTTAGTTCAGCTAGTGCGATGTACACTACTGCCTATTCACCAAAAGCCCTGGGTATTTCACATAGTGAATTTAACAATAGTATGTATATGCAAGCGGGTTACTCCAAAAATAAACAAACAAGTGAATTTGACGAATCACTAATAGACCAGCTAATTGCAAGTTTTTCTGTAAACAGGAAGGAATATAACTTTGACGAATCTCTAATTGACCAGATCATCGCAAATTTTCCTGATACACTAGATTCATATATGTCAAAAACACCATTCAATGAAATCACTCTATTTGAAATTCTAATGGGTACCTATAACAGCTAATGATAATTTTGGAGACCAGGATAAAAAATATCCTGGTATCCATTTTAATGTTTATAAATATAACTTTAACTTAAAAAATAATAATTCTACTCTTCCTTAAATAGCCACAAGCTATTTAAACATATTTACAATACTTTTCATTTATTTTAATATACTCATTAAAAAAAAAAAGCTGAAAACAATTAATTTTTCTTTAATAAACTATATTTGTTTTGAATATAAAATATTTTAGTTATATTCAAACTATATCATTTAAAATAACTTATTGAGTATTCAAAATGAAAAAAAATATAATTTCAATTATTGATACATTTACTAATAAGGAGTTTACTGGCAATCCGGCAGCAGTGTACCATATGTTTGAAAATAAATCTAATAGCTGGATGCAAAATTTTGCGGCTGAGATGAATTTGTCAGAAACAGCATTTTTAAAAAAAAAAACATATAATTATTGGTATCTTAAGTGGTTTACACCAAAGACTGAAGTTGATTTGTGTGGTCATGGTACTTTAGCAAGTGCACATTATTTATGGAGTCAGAATCTTATTTCACAAAATGATGTAATAAAATTTAACACAAACTCTGGAATCTTAGAGTGCGTTAAAGATAAGAAATATATATATATGTATTTTCCTTTATTAAAATCAATTAATATAAATCCTATTATAGATTTAAGTGAATCTTTGGGTAAGAAACCAGAATTTATAAGAAAAACTAAATGGGATTTAATTGCTATATATAAGAATTATCAAGATGTGATTAATTTAGTACCAAAATTTAACAAACTCAAAAAATTTTCAACAAGAGGTGTAATTGTTACAGCACCTGGAAATAAAAATTACAATTTTTTTGCAAGATTTTTTGCACCAAATCTTAGAATAAATGAAGATTATGTTACTGGTTCAATATATTGTTCTCTTGCACCATATTGGAGTAAAAGATTGGGATTAACAAATATGACAGCCTATCAAGCTTCAGAAAGAACAGGAATAATACGTTTAAAAGTTAGCGATAATAAAGTAAGAATTGGTGGTCAAGCTAAAACTATTATAATTGGTAAATCTATATAAAAAATTATTCTTATAAATCATAATTTAATAATAATATACTAAAAAATCTATTATCATCCGTCCAACTATCTAATGTGGTAAAACCACTATTTTTTACTAATTTAATAAAACCATCCAAAGAGTATTTATATGAATTTTCTGTATGAATAATTTCTTTTTCTCTAAAATAAAATTTTTCATTATCTATATATACTGATTGGTTTTTTAAACTTATTATATGCATTTCAATTCTATTTAATAATTCATTATAAATAGCCGTATGTTTATAAAATTTAATATTAAAATTTGCATTTAATTCCCTGTTTAATCTAGAGAGTATATTTAAATTAAATTTTGCAGTTAAACCTTCTTTATCATTATATGCATTTAATAAAGTTTTTTTATTTTTTATCAAATCAATTCCTATAATCAATTTAGAATTCTTACCTAAAAAATTACCAAAATTTTTTAATAATTTTGATACTACTGATGGTTCGAAATTTCCAATTGTTGAACCAGGAAAAAAACCAATTCTATTTATGTAGTTATTTATTGGAATATTTTGATTAGTAAGAGAATCAGTAAAGTCTCCATAAAGAGGATTTATATTAATATGTTTATAACTTTTAGATAATATTTTTGAATGATGTTTTAAATATTCAAAAGATATATCAATAGGAATGTAATTTTTAATTGATAAGTTATCTAGTAAAATTTTAATTTTTTTAACTGAACCAGCACCAAACTCAAATATACTTAAGTTATTTATTAGATATTTTTGAATATTTTCAATATTATTTTCTAGAATAGATATCTCTGTTCTTGTTGGATAATATTCTTCAAGTAAACAAATCTTATCAAAAATTTCAGAGCCTAATTCATCATAAAAATATTTACAAGGAAGGCTTTTATTAGTTTTTCTTAAACCTTCGCAAACGTCATTATGTAATTGATTATTGAATCTATCATTCATGATTTAACTAAATTAACTAAATATTTTCTACTAATCTTAAGCCTGAAAACATCCATCTCATATGAGGATAATAAAAATTTCTATATGATATCCTAGAATGATTATATGGTGTTGTGTATGAGCTCCCACGTAAAACTATTTGATTGCTCATAAATTTACCATTATATTCACCAAGAGATCCTCTATAGGGTTTATAATTAGGGTAGGGCATAAAATAACTGCTCGTCCACTGCCAAACTGAACCAAATAAGTCTAATATTGTTGAATTTTTATTCGTTATTGAATTTTTTGCCGCGTATTCCCACTCAAACTCTGTTGGTAATCTTTTTTTGCACCATCTAGCATATGCATCAGCCTCATAATAATTTATATGACTAACAGGTTCATCGTCATCCACTTCTTTTTTTCCAGAGAAGTTCGCATTTAACCAATTATTTTCTTTTTTCTCCCAGTATAAAGGAGCATTAATTCTATTATTTCTAATTAATGACCAGCCGTCAGATAACCATAAATCTGTTCTTTGATAACCCTTATCTAAAATGAATTGTTTCCAATCTCCATTAGTCACTAATTTTGAAGAAATCTTGAATGGCTTAATCAAAACTTCATGTTTAGGTCCTTCACAATCAAATCCAAATTTATTATTATCATGACCTATATCAATAATACCTCCTTTTTGATGTATCCATTCTTCTTTGCAATTATTTTTCTTTATTTTGATATCTTTATCGAAAACAGGTACTATAATATTCTTTGAGTAAAGGTTAAGTATATCTGATTGTATTAATTCTATATGTTGTTCTTCGTGGGCTATACCTAATTCAATAAGTTCACAAAAAATTTTAATATTTTTAGGTGATATTTTTTTAAACAAATCAATAATATACTTATCAACGTAACTACGATATTTAGTTACTTCATCTACTGATGGTCTTAATATATAACCTCGATTACTACGTTTATTAACTTTTCCAAGAGTTTCATAATAAGAATTAAATAAATAAGAGTAATCTTTATTAAAAACATGATAGTTTAAGCTATATTTTTTTAAAATAACTTCTTCAAAAAACCAAGTTGTATGAGCTCTATGCCATTTTAAAGGACTACAATCTTCCATTGATTGTGGAATTTGATCCTCAGGCTTAACCTTAGAGGCTAAAGTTTCAGTCAATTTTCTTGTGGTAATGAAATTATTTAATAAATACCCTAAAGTGTCTTTATTAATTTCAAACTGTTTTATATTATCTACATTCATTTTATACCATAATTACCAATATTCTAACGTTATATATAATAATTTATATGAAAAGTTTTTTAAACTATATACTCTTATAAATCAATTTATAAAGTTATTAAATCGAGTAAATTATATTGAATTTTTATTTTAATTAGATTTTCATAAATATTACCATTGGTAAAAAAAGATATTTATACATACTAAAAAAATTTTTACATGATTTATAGCATGTAAGCTTAATAAAATTCTTTAGATAATAAAAGTATTGTTAGGTAATTACTAGAGGGTCACTCAGAGAAGTCAAAAACTCTATACCATTTTCATTTACTAATAATGTATCTTCTAAATGCATAGTTCCCCAACCCCATTCAAAATAAGGCATATCAATGTTTAAAACCATGTTCTTCTCAATAGTAAAATCTGTATTATCACTATGGATATCTGGTCCTAGAGGAATTGGTTGGTCAGTATGTTCTAAACCTAAGCTATGAGGTGAGACATAAAAAAATTCTTTAAACCCTCCTTTTCTAACAGTTTTAATTATCTTTGATATAATTTCGCTTTTTTTTATTCCAGGTTTTATAATATTGAAAGCCTCCTTTAGTCCTAGCATCATACTATCAGCTCTAATTCTTAGTTCTTTACTTGGTTGGCCTAGGACAACTGTTCTACCAAAATCACCAAAATAATTTTTATATTCTCCTAAAGCATCAACTAAAAACGGTTTTCCTTCTATTATTTTTCCATCAGGAAGACCACCTAGACTTGTTATTATATGTCCATTACGTCCTCCTTGATTTGACATAGATACATGGTATTTTTTTTCAATTTTATCCCAAGTATCACCAATATTAATTTTTGAAATAGCTTCAATACAGGCTTTTTCATTTATTTTTGCTGCCTTTCTAAGAATATCTATTTCTTGATTAGATTTAACCATTCTTATTTCTCTAAAAATATTTGTAGCGTCGATAGGTTGAATTTCATTTAGACCCATTTTTTTTGTCCATTCCAATACCCTTGGATCATCAGATCCTATACGTTTATTATTTAATTTAGAATTTTTAAGTGCTCTGAATAATGCCCAAGTTGACGTAGCTGCCATATCATTTTTATATTTATTAGCAAGATATACCCACTTTGACTCAAGTTTCGTTAAAGAGGAACCTTTTCTAACTGGCCAACCACTCCAAGGCGCACTTTTTGGTTCATCAGAATTATTAATTATACCTGATATATGTTCTCTTCCGGAATAATCAGAGTATGGAATAATATTTTTGACCCACGTGGGCCAAATTGTTAATCTTTCAAGCTTAACAGACGGAATTATTAGGCTTGGTTCGTTATTAATATTTCTAGGTAAGACTGCATATACAAGATAAGGCCACCTTCCATCAGCTTGAGTATCCCAATAATCAGTAAGATAGTGGATGTTAATATGTTCTCTTGCAACAAGCGCATCTAGATTATATTTATCCATAATCATATATGCACGATCCTTATTTAAAAGCATTTATATTTACCCATCTTTAAACTGAATATATTATATTTTAATTATTAATAAAATTAAATTAAAAATAGATTTTTAATTTTATTTAAAAATTAATTTTATAGAAAATAAATTAAATATTGGTAAAATTAATATATCTAAGAATTAAAAATAAAACTGGTTTTTAATATTTATAGTTTAAGGTTTTAAAACTATTGACCCAATATTTTTTCTTTTTTCTAATATTTCATGAGCCAAGGATACATCTTTTAAATCAAATATTGTATCAATTCTTGGTGTAATAATTTTATTCATTAAAGCATTTAAATATTTATCACTATTTTTAATTAAAAATTTTCTATTTTCAATAATAGATCCAACAGTAGCACGAGTTATATAAGACTCAGATGGAATTTGCTCAAAACTAAAATTTGGTAATTGGCCAGATGCAAGACCAAAAGTTATGCATTTTCCATAAGGTTTTACTGATTTTAGAGAATCTAGCCATGTAAAGCTACCAACCCCATCAACTACGGCATCACATAAATCTCCATTAGTAATTTCTCTTACTTTTTGTGAAGCTAATTGCTTGTTATAATTAATTACGTAATCGCAACCAAATTTCTTTACTAAATCAATCTTTTCATCTGAACCTACTGTGCCAATAATTTTTGCACCTAAATATTTTGCCCATTGACACGCTATAAGACCAACACCGCCTGCTATAGCGTGCCACAATATTACATCTCCGCTCTTTACCTTAATAATATCATATAAAATATGACTTACAGTAAGTCCTTTCATTAAAGAACCTGCCAGAGTAATATCATCTAATGCATCAGGCATTGAAATACATGCATTTTTATTAATATTTCTATGGGTTGTGTACGCACCAATATTTAAAGGATAACCAATCTTTTCTCCTACTCTGAATTCTTTTACAGAAGCGTGTTTATCTTCAATTACACCTATACCTTCAACTCCGATAATCCCAGGTAATTTAATATTCTTAAAATGATTTCCTTTACGATGGTAGATATCTAAAAAGTTAACTCCAATTGAATTTTGTTTTATTCTTAATTCATCAATTTTAAGAGGATCTGGATCAAAATTACAATATTCTAAATTTTCAATTGAGCCAAATTTTTTTATAATTATTGCCTTTGCCATTCATTCCCTCATTAATTTAATTTAATTTAATTTAAATTATTTAAGTTAAATTATTTACTAATTTAAATAATTTGTTTATTTTACCTATTCAATGAATTTTTTAAAAGGTTAAACAAAATGAAAGTTTTAAGCAAATTTAAAATCACAAAGGGATTTAAAACATGGTTGGATATGTATAAAAGCATTGAACCAGATTTAAATGATTTAGGTATTAAAATTTTATGGGCCGGTTCTAATAATGATGAATCCATGGTTTATGATGTAACAGAAGTTGAGAATCCAGAAGAGGCTATGAAAATCCTAACCACAAGAGAAGATATTACAAAAAAAAGAGAAGAGGCAGGGGTTATTCTTGAAAGTACAGAGATTATTGACTCTATCGGTAACGATTACTGGGGATCATAGTATATTATATTAAAATATAAAAATCATATAATTTAATTTTAATATATAATATTTAATCAGATGTGGGTAGATTTTTCCCTTTTATACTTTTTTATACCAATTTTTTTTATCATTTCTATAACTCCAGGTCTATGTATGACCCTTGCATTAACTATGGGGGTTACTATTGGTTTGAAAAATACCATGAAAATGATGGCGGGCGAGCTGTTAGGAGTTTTAATTGTAGCAAGTACAGCTGTTATAAGTGGAAGTACAATAATTAATTCTTATCCAATTGCATTTAATTTTTTTAAATATGCAGGAGGTTTATATTTAATTTATATTGGATATAATATGATTAAATCCAAAGGTTCGTTATCAATAAATCTAGACGGTACAAAAAAATTTCACATTAGTTTTTTTAGGCTAGCAGCTCAAGGATTTATTACATCAATAGCTAATCCAAAAGGTTGGGCTTTTTTTATTGCTATGGTTCCAGCATTTATTAACTATCAAAAGCCTATAACTCCACAAATGACGTCATTAATTCTCATTATTGTTATAATTGAATTTATATCCTTAATGATTTATGCGACTGGTGGACAGGTTTTAGGTGTAATTTTAAGAAAGAAAAACAATATAAAACTAATAAACGCCTTTGCAGGTATGATGATAATAGCAGTAGGCTGTTGGTTAGGGCTTAGTTAAGTAATTAAATGATACTTAAATTTAATTATTTAAATGGATGAGTAGGGGCAAATAAAGTAGATTGAAAAAGCAATAAACCAAACATAAAAATTATAATACCTCCTAATAGCGCTATCCAATCTGAAATAATTTGTGATTTTCCATTTTCATTAGGTAAGATAGATAATAATTTTAAAGCAGTTTTTCTTCCGTATACTGATAGGGTGGCAAGCACACTTGTTGTTAAACCTGTTCCTAAAGACATGACTAAGACAGAAATTAATCCTGCAAAATATAATTTTAATGAAAATGAAAGTAACAGAACAATTATCGCTCCTGAACAAGGTCTGATACCTATTGCAAATGCTATACTAAGTAAAGATTTTAAAGAAGAACTATTTATTTCATCCAAAGATGGTCCATGATTGTGATGATGTTTTTTGTTATCATTATAAGTGTAAAAATTAGGTTTTAAAATATTAATTTTCATTTTAAAAAATAATTTTAATTTATAAAATATTTTAAAAAACTTTGAAAAGATTATGAATAAACCCACTAAAGAAATTAAAAAATAACTTACTATTTCAATATCAAAAGTTAACCTAATTGTATCTCTAAATGTAAAATTAAGAATAATTGTTACAATACTAACTGAAAATATAGCCGTGGCGCCTTGAAAAAGTGAAGAACTTACAGATAATAAAATACCTCTTCTTAATTTATTTTCTTGTGTTAATAAATAAGTTGAAATTATTATTTTACCGTGACCAGGACCAATAGCATGAAAAACTCCATAGATAAAACTTAATATTATAAGGCCAATAGATATGACTAAACCATTTTTTTTTATATCGTTAATTGATTGAGATAACTGTAAATGAAAACCTCTTTGATATGACTGAATTTCAATAAGTAAATAAGACCATAAAATATTAAAGTAATTATAAATTAAAAAAAATATTAAAATTAAAAATATTATTAATAGTATAAAAAAATAATTTTTTATTTTTGACATGAAACTCTAACAACTTCAGCAAAAAGTTTTCCAATTGATTTATCTGGAGTCATATCAAGAGTCGGGGATTTTGATAATACAATGACCTCATCAGATGGATTTGGTTGTATTATTTCAGCTGAACATTTATTCGGTATTCCTCCAACAAAAGAAATTTTTGCATTTTCTAAATGAAGCATTTCTATATAATATGTTGGATCAAATATAGAATATGTTAAATTATTTTCTTCAATATTTACTGGTTGAATTATTGGAACATCAAATTCTATCCAAATACGAGTATCCTGAATGCCAGTATTAAATTTTTTTACTTTACCTACTGATGTTTTAACTTTGTTTACTTTAATATTAGTAAAATAATCATATTCCTCTAAATTAGCTAATATTTGAGAGATTTCCTCTACAAGACCTTTATTTATTCCTTTTTTATTTTTTACAATTTCATCTATTAGTGAAGCTGAAAAAAACTCACCAAATATCCATTTTTGCTTGATTGAAGTTACTAATCCTTTGTCATTAATTCCAATTTTAGTAAAAAGATCAACCCACATATGTGGATGCGAAGAAGTATTAGTTATTAAAATAAAATAGAAAAATATAGATAATAAATAAAACTTAAATAAATTAAACATTTACCCCACATAAATTTTTTAAAAAACAAATATTTACACTATAATATTTAAATTATAAATGCAATTTTAGAAAAAAACTCGTAAAATGTAAATTATATTTACCTTTTTTATTTTTTTAAAAATATTATAGAGAGTAGTGAATTATGAAAAATGTAATAAAATCTATCTTATTATCAATAATTACTAAAGCTTTATTTATTTTAATAGCTATAGTTTTAATTATATCTAAATCGTACGCAGACCATGGTAAAAAATTAAAAATTGATACTTCTAAAGGACCTTGGGTACATAAACTTTATTCAAAGAACTCCTCTAGTAATAAATTTACTAGAAAGGGAGTTTTACTTGTAGATGGTGGACATGTTCCTAGTTTAGTAGAAAAA
This sequence comes from Alphaproteobacteria bacterium MarineAlpha2_Bin1, assembly GCA_002938125.1. Lineage (GTDB taxonomy): Bacteria > Pseudomonadota > Alphaproteobacteria > SHVP01 > SHVP01. The sequence goes on along the minus strand of PTLN01000010.1, from coordinate 5,594 downwards.
AATGGAATATTATACGCGTATTTTCAATGGTTTCCGAAAAACCCTTCACAAATTGATGCGTTTGATCATATTGGTTTTAAAACAAAGAAATTGTCTGAAAATAAATGGTCCGAGACTGAAAAAGTAGTTTTTAAAAATGTACCAAAAAGAGTTTTTGGGAAAAAAACTAGGCCTATGGATCCTTCAGCAGTTCTTCTGCAAAACAACACGATAAGATTATATTTCACGCTTGAACCATTTGGCCCTATGGAGAAAATAAAAGGAGATGCTAGAATATTTTCTGCTGTATCTACAGATGGAAAAGTATTTATTTTTGAAGAAGGTGCTAGATTATCAATAGATAATTTAGATTTAAGAGATCCTGCTATTTCTTATTTTAAAAATAAATGGCATTTATATATTCCTAATCAAAAAAGAAATGGAACAGGCATATACGCAATTTCTAAGGATGGTTTAAATTTTACAAGACAGAAAGATGTTCGTGTAAGTGCTAAGGGTGATTGGCTTGGTCATTCTACAGTTTGTAAAAATAAACTGTATTTTTTTGGAACAGTGTGGAAAGGGTTATCTAATAATGGACAAAATTGGAAAAGTTTTAATTCATTAGGAGTAGGGCCGGACCCTGCAGTGATCTGTCTTAGTAATGGAAAATGGTCAGCTATTACATCAGTAAAGTAAAAAAGAATTTATTAATTACATTTTGTAAATACTTTAATGCTGTATTACCTTAATTAAACGTCTAATTTAATTTATTTTTAATATTTTCTACTAGCTCACCTATATTTTTAAGTTCAGAAACCTCATCAGCATTAAACTTAATATTAAATTCACTCTCAATTGTTACTAATATTCTTATATTTGTTAAACTATCCCAACCATTTATATCATCAGCTGTAGTTTCAGGTAATAATTCAATATTTTCATCTTTAAGAACTTTTGAGAATATAATTAATAAATTTGAGTAAATATCATCCATTTGCAAACTTTCATATTTTTTATACTAAATACATTCTATTTTATATTTAAATAAACTAGCTTATAATTTTTTCTAATAATTTTAATAATGTATAGCCATCTAGATAACTGTGATCATAGGATAAATTTATAATTATTTCTTTATTAATATTATTTTCTGCAACACCTATTGTTATGATACTTTCAGAATATAATAAAGGAATATGTGAAAATTCTAGTAGGTCTGATTTTAAAAAGGAAACACAAATTACTGGATTACTGATAATACTTTTACCTCTATACACTTCTAGAGAAGCATTATCTAGAGCGGATCTGTATCCTTTTAAATTATTTTTCTTAGTTATAGGAAAAAGATGTAGAGTTTTACCGTCATAAATAAAATTATGTATATATTCTGTATTTAATTGAGTATTAATTTCACAAGAAAATAATCTTGACCAAAAATCTGCTTCGGGATCAACTATATTTTTTAATGAATATTTAACTTCCATACTTGCTGTAGGTTTAAAAATATATTTTGACAACAACGGAAATTTTAATTCAGGTTTCTTTTCTTCATTTTTATCTAAATCTAATTTAACAAAATCTTCTACATCTTTAGTCCTAATAATTTTTTTATTTTTAAATTGATCCTTACTCAAATTGTATTTATTCATTAAAATTTTAGCATCTTCAGTAATTATAAAATCATCAGTTTTCTCTTTAATAATCTCTCTTTTTTTATTTGATTGCTCTGCTAATAAATCTCCAATTTTACAAATCTCTTCTTCTTGAACAAAGTAAAATATTTTTTCATTTTTTTCTGATAATATTTCCATAGTTGATTTAGTTGATTCTAGCTCAGCTATTACCATACCTTGTTCTACAAAATCACCATCATTAAAATTAAGTTTTACTACTTTAACTTCATCTTCATTAGCACTTAATTTTGGCACGCTATATTTCATTTAATTTAATAGCCTTTCTAGTCAATGATGAAGAATTAATAATAAAATCTTTTTCGAGTTCAATTCCTGATGGATATATATCATCATCAAGACAATATATATCAAATAGTTTATCGTTTTCCGTATCCAAATTAACCTTACTAATGAAAGTTTCACTAAAACCATAACCAATATGAGTTTCATCAATAATTAAGATTTTATTTGTTAATAGATTATAAATATCTTTTGGTATTGATAATGGTGATGTCCTTACTGGTGAGACGATATTTACTGAAATTTCATATTTTAAAAATAACTCTTCTGCACTTTTAATGCAGACTGGTAAACTTATTCCTGTGCATACTAGAGTAATATTAGAGTTTTTACCATCTGAATTTAAAATTAGCCATTCAGTTTCTTCTTGATTAATATAATGTAAATCAAAAAAATTGGATGCAAACTTTGGTAGTTTATTATATTCAGTTGAGTATTGCAATTTAGGTTCGGTAATAATGGTGCAACCAAACCTATTTAAAGCATTATTATAACAATTATCAATATTATGTAAAAATGATAAATGCTCAATGTAAATATTAGGAAATCCACCAATAATTTTCTCAATACTTTGACTATGAGTTGCCCCATATCCTCTCCCCCCACCAATAGGAGTACGAATAATTATAGATGGAGCGTTTTCTTGATGAAGTATTGAAAACTTAGATGCATGGTTAATTATCTGATCAACAGCAAGTGTTAAAAAGTCACCAAACATAATCTCAACTATTATTGTACAATTGTCACTTGAACTTCCCATTGCAAAACCAACAATCCCACTTTCACTTATAGGAGTATTAATAATTCTGTTTGGAAATTTTTTATATAAATCTTTAGTGGCTTTAAATGCACCACCATATTCACCTGCAATATCTTCTCCAATAATAAATCCCTCAGTTTGATCCAAATAACTATATAAGCATTGGTTTATTTTTTTTATAAAAGTAATTGATTTTTTGTTAGAGGTTTTATCAGAATTAATTTTAATTTTTGTTCTTTTATAAGGGTTATTTTTATTTTTTTTAATATATTTGCTATTTCTAGCAAATAACTTTTCCAATTTTTTCATTTCCTCATTTAATAATAAAGTATAATTATTTTTAAAATAATTTTTTAATATATCAACCGACCACATTTCATTAATGTCTTTTTGATTCCTTGTATCATCACTTTTACTATGAGGACCTAATCGATTACAATTCCAGATTATAGCTTTAGGTTTCGATAGTTCTCTTATTGTATTTGTATAACTCAGAATACTCGATGATAAACCGTCTATATCGTCATGAGAATGTTCTATGCACTCAATATCAAATGATTCAAATCTTTTTATAATTTTTCCTGAAATAACATCATTTGTTTTTGTTGTTTGAGCAATATTATTGTTTTCAACAAAAAAAAGGACAGGAGCATTAAAGACCGAGGCTAGATTTAAACCCTCATAAAGAGCGCCTTCACCAAATGTACCATCTCCTATAAAGTTATATACAATACCATTTTTTTTATTTTTTAATACTTTTGCAATACCTGCAGAATAAGAAACCATACCACCTTGAATTCCATTTGAATAAAACCTACCAGGTAGTGCTATATGCTGAGAACCACCTATTCCAAAATTAACACCCTCATTACTGCCAATTAACTCCAGTGCTAAACCTTCAAAATCGTCTGTAAGTCCTAAATAATGCCCGTGACATCGGTGATTACTTATAACAATATCTTGGGTTTGAGAGAAAAAACCCACTAAAATACCTGATAATTCCTGCCCAATACAAGTATGTGTTGTGCCACCAATTATATTTTGTGAAAATAAGTTTAAAAGAATATTTTCAAAAGCCCTTATTTTTAATGCTTTGTTAAAGATTTCTTCTTTGTTGAAATTTATTTTTAAATTCACTTTATACTTTCAATGAGTTAAATATTGATATGTTTTATAGAATTATATTATTATAATTTAAATAGTGCAAATCCTAAGAATTTTACAAAATTTAATAATATTAACCATGCTATTTACTTCTCATATATTTTTATTTATTTTTTTACCATTAACTATAATTTTATTTTATTTTATAAGAAATAAATTTAATACTAATTTTTCTATATTATTTCTTCTAATTTCTTCAATTATTTTTTATTTATGGTGGTATCCTATATACATAATTCTTTTATTATCTTCAATATTATTTAATTATCAGATAGGTAAGAAATTATATATAAAGAAATCTATAAAAATACTTATTTTTGGTATTTTATGTAATGTATTTGTAATCGGATATTTTAAGTATAGCTTATTTTTCATTGAAACATTTTATTCAAAGTACCATAATTGGTCGCATTTTGAACAAATAATTTTACCACTTGGAATATCCTTTTTCACTTTTCAGCAAATAGGTTTTCTTATCGATACATATAAAGGAAAAACATCAGAAAAGTCATTTATATCCTATAGTATTTTTGTTTCTTTTTTTCCACAATTAATTGCCGGGCCAATTGTAAAACATAAAGATATTTCAGATCAAATAACAAAAAAAAAATTTGGTAAATTTAAATGGTCTTGGTTATATTTAGGTTTATGTTTATTTACAATTGGTTTGTCAAAAAAAGTTTTCCTAGCTGATAATTTTGCTCCCTTTAGTAATTCAATATTTAATGGGGTAAGCAATGGTGTTTCAACAGAATTTTTTGAGGCTTGGCTTGGTACTATTGCATATTCTCTTCAATTATATTTTGATTTTTCCGGTTATTCTGACATGGCTATTGGTTTAGGGTTTATGTTTGGAATACGCTTACCAATAAATTTTATTTCTCCCTATAAATCCACAGGTGCAATAGAATTTTGGAATAGATGGCATATTTCATTATCATCTTGGTTAAGAGATTATGTATTTAATCCATTAGAAATATTTTCACAAAGACGACTAATCAGACAAAATGAATTTATAAAACATTCTGCTACATATTTGAATATAATAATAACATTTTTAATTAGTGGGTTATGGCATGGTGCTGGTTGGACATTTATTTTGTGGGGTCTATTTCACGGTATATTAATAGTAATTAATAATTTCTGGGTTACATTATCAAAAATTATTAAAATAGGTTTAACAATACCAAAACCTATATCAATCTTATTACTATATATTTTTATAGTATTTGCATGGGTTCCTTTTAGAGCTGAAAACTTAGATACTACTTATAAAATATGGAAAACAATGTTAGGGCTAAATGGTATATCATTGCCTCGTTTTTTTGGCGATTTACCGTTATTTTTAGAAAAATTGGGTTTTAAAACAGAAGGAATACATAGCGGTTTATTAGTAGACTTTAATGTACTATCTTTGTGGTGTATATTTGGAATGTTAATAGTATGGTTTGGACCTTCAAGTATAAAAATATTTTTAAATACAAATTATAAAAAAAATATTGATACTAATTTGATTATAAATCAAATTAGTAAACGAAAATTAATTTCGAAAACCTTTTCTATTTTTATTGGTATAATATTATTTATTGCTTTTCTTTATACAAATTCAAATATTGAATTTCTTTATTTTCAATTTTAATTAGTATTATGAAAAAATTTTTTAAAAATAAACATAATTATAAATATAATTTTTATATAATATTATTTGTTTTTTT
>PTLN01000001.1 GCA_002938125.1 Alphaproteobacteria bacterium MarineAlpha2_Bin1 | reverse complement strand
ATTTTTCTAGTTCAATTGATTCGTTTTCTCTTATAATTTTTCCTTTCACAGAGTTTCCTGAATAATGGACTGATTTATTATTTCCTGATATCAAGTGATGCCATTTTGGTAAGTCCTTACCTTCAGATATTAGTTTGTAGGCGCACGTTTTAGGCATCCACTTAATTTTATTTATATTTTGATAATTCAACTTTACACAATCATCTACAATTTTATGACGTTGTTTATATTTTAAACACGTACATTTTTTTAATGATAAAAGCTTGCAGGCAACGTTAGTATATTCTATATCTCCCGTCTTTTCATCTTCAAGCTTGATTAAACAGCATTTTCCACAACCATCACATAGAGCCTCCCACTCGTCTTTATTTAATTCTTCAAGTTTCTTTTTTTTCCAAAATTTTTTTTTCATAGTTCAAATTTATTGTATTTTTTTATATAAATTTTATTTAAAGTAGTATAATAGGTTGTTTTTTCCGAATAGCAAATATACCTTTAGTAAGGCGCTTTAATGAGTTTGTTCAATAATTATTTAATAGAAAATAGTAATTTTGATAAGATAAAAATCCTTTGTATTGGTGACATTATCTTAGATAGGTTTATTTCGGGAAATGTTCATAGAGTTTCACCTGAAGCACCAATACCCATACTGAATGCACAAAAACATAGAGATATACTAGGTGGAGTTGGAAATGTTATTGCCAATATTTCGTCATTAGGCGCACAATCTGAGGTTATATCTTGTATTGGTAACGACTCAGAAGGCTTAGCAATCAAGAAATTAGTTAGTGGTCTTTCTGCAACTAAAAGTAAGCTATATGTAGACAAAACAAGAATTTCGACTACTAAAGAAAGATATGTCGCCGGAAGTCAGCATTTATTGAGGGTTGATAAAGAAGATAAGAGAGATATTAATAAAAATCTTGAAGGAAAAATTAAAAGATTGATTAAAAAACGTATAAGTGAATTTGATATTATTATTCTCTCAGATTATGGAAAGGGTTTTTTGACAAAGTCTCTTGCAAGAGAAATTATTCACTATGCTAAAAAGAAAAATAAATCAATTATTGTTGATCCAAACGGTTCCGATTACAGTAAATATTTTGGCTGTGATATTATTACTCCAAACAAATTAGAATTATCCTTAGCTTCTAAAATAGATTGTCATGATGATAACTCAATAAATAAAGCTGCAAAAAAAATAAAAAGTGAAAATAATATAAATTATGTTTTAGTCACTAGGAGTGATGAAGGTATGTCATTATTCAAGCCTTCAGGTAGGGTTATGAATTTAAAATCCGAGGCCAAAGAAGTTTATGATGTTTCAGGTGCGGGCGATACAGTAGTAGCTACTTTAGCTATAATATTAGGAATAGGTGGTCATATAGAATCAGCAGCTAGATTTTCAAATTTTGCAGCGGGCGTAGTTGTTGGAAAATTTGGAACCGCTGTATTAAAGAAAAATGATTTATTTAATTATATAAGTAAATATGTAAATAAGATAAATAAAATAGATAATGCCTTAGAAATTATATCTGATTGGAAAAAAAATAGTTTGTCTATAGGTTTTACTAATGGTGTATTTGATATTCTACATGAGGGGCATATTACCTCACTTAATTTTTGTAAAGCTAATTGTGATAAACTAATAATTGCTCTTAATAGTGATAATTCTGTCAAGTTGCTGAAAGGACCTGGGCGTCCAATTAATAATGAACGTTTTAGGTCAAAAATATTAGCATTATTAGAGATAGTTGACTTAGTTATTATTTTTGATGATAAAAACCCATTAAAAATTATTAAAAAACTTCGTCCCAATTTTATATTTAAGGGTTCTGATTATAGTTTAAATGAAGTAGTTGGTAAGCATTTCATCGAGAGTTATGGAGGTAAGGTTCTATTAACTCCTTACTTAAAAGGAAAAAGTTCATCAAAAATCATCAAAAAAATTCAAACTGGAAAATAAATTGATCATTATAACAGGTGGCTTTGGGTTTATAGGTGTTAATTTAGCTATTTCTCTATTAGGAAATAGTGATTACGAAATAATTATTTGTGATAAACGCAAAATGCCAGATGAATTTATAGATAAAAAAATAAAAAAAATTGAACCAGAAAAATTATTTGAATTTTTAAAAAAAAATAAAAAAATCATTACAGCTATCATCCACTTAGGTGCAATTACTGACACAACTGAAAGAAATATAAATTTAATTCTAAATAATAATTACTATTTTTCATTAGAGTTATGGAATTTTTGTTCACGTTATAACATAAAGTACATTTATGCTTCATCAGCTGCGACATACGGTGATGGCTATTTAGGTTTTGACGATAATCTTGATCTTAGCAATTTAAGTAAACTTCAGCCGTTAAATCCATATGGCTGGAGTAAGCACTTATTTGATATTAAAGTAGTAAGGAACTGTATAGAAGAAAAATTATCTCCGGAGTGTTGGGCTGGGCTTAAATTTTTTAATGTCTATGGGCCAAATGAAGAGCACAAGGGCGCTCAGTCTAGTGTTGCTTATCAAATGATTAAACAAATAAAATCTGGATTACCCATAACATTATTTAAGTCCCATAATGAAAGATATAAAGATGGTGAGCAGTTAAGAGATTTTATTTATGTAGAAGATTGTATAAATGTTATTAATTGGTTTTTAAATATAAATAATTTCTCTGGAATATATAATGTAGGTTCAGGTAAAGCCAGAAATTTTTTAGACTTAGCCTCTTCTGTATGTAATTCTATGAATGTTGATATAGAAATAAATTGGATTGATACACCTGAAAGTGTAAGAGATCAGTATCAATACTTTACAGAAGCAAAAATGGAGAAGTTATATAGAATGGGTTACAATAAAAATTTTTATTCTCTAGAGATGGGTGTAGATGAATATATAAAAATGTATACGTAATTGATTACCAAGTTTTTACTGGTGGGTATTTTATTAATATTTCAATACTATTTTCTAGAGCCAGAATAGAATGATGATTAGTTGGTCTATAAATCCACAGGTCACCTCTCTCAGCTATAAAAAAGTTATCATCAATTAATAATTTTAATTTCCCTTTCTTTAAAGTTGATACTGTTGTATGATCATGATTACTATGAAGGGGTTCCTTTGAATTTTTCTCTCTTTTTATTTCTGCTACTAAAATTTCATCTGATTTAAATAAGATATTTATAGATATTCCTTTAGATATAGGGTGACCTTCTAGCCTCTCAACTTGAGTGTATCTTTCTTTATTATATTTAAAAAAAGAACCATTACTATTCTCAATTTCAAATAAAGAATTTAAATTACCTTTAATACTAAGTAATTTTCTTTGTATCTCATTTTCATCTAAAATATTATTTTTTAGCATATTTTCTTTTATCTCATTTATAATATTTTCTGCTGAATTATTGTAATTTACTCTAGAAGGTTTTTTAAATTTTTTTGTAAGAATTTTATTAAGACTTTGAACTCTTTTCTCATATAAAGAATTAATTTTTTTCATTAACCACCTGCCCTTAGCTTTTAATTACTTTATATACACTTCCCATCTTACTAGATTTTATTAAACCTTTTGTATGATTGGAAAAGTGAGCCGGAAATATAATAACATTCTGATCTGTATTATTTTCGATGAATTCTTTTCGGGTTTTAACTGCTAATTTTGGATCAAAGCAAAAATTTGTTTCTAAATCAGGTTGACAAACTTGAATTGGATGATGAATCAAGTCTCCAGTAAAGATTGCATGCTCGTTTTCTGAGTTTAATTTTATACAAATATGTCCAGGTGTATGACCTGGTGTAGGTTCTAAATGAATTGTTTCATCAATAGAAAAACTATCATCAACCAATTTTGCTTGTGAATGTTCTACTATTGGTCTTACACTATCAATCATACTTAAATATCCTTGATCTCCCTCTTTAACGTTATTAAAAAAATCATAATCTTTTTTTGAAAAAATATATTCTGCATTAGGGAATGTAGGAACCCATTTACCATTATCTAATAACGTATTCCATCCAACATGATCTGCATGCAAGTGTGTGCACATAACAAAATCAATCATACTTCTGTCCAAATTAAATTGTTTAAATTTTTGAAGAAAATTTGAATTTCTCATATTCCAATTAGGTAAAGGCCTTGATTTGTGATTCCCTACACAGGTATCAATAAGGATTTTGTATCTTGGTGTTTCAATTAAATATGAATGAAAACTAAAATACAAAAGTAAAGTTTTTTTTTCTACAAAATCAGGTAAAAGCCAAGATTGATTTTCTTCAATAATATAATTATTGAACTTCTTAAATACGAAACTAGGATCTAGCCTATCGACGTATTCCTCAATTTTATTTACCTTAGTTTTTCCTATATATTCTGGTTTCATTTATTTAAATATTAATTAACATATGTAATTTAATTTTTATTTATTACTTAAATTATAATATACTCTATACAAAATAATATGATTATATTAAACGAAACAAAATAGAATGGAATTTATTAATTACTATTTTATACCAGGCTTGGTTCTAGGTTGTATTTATGCCCTTGGCGCAGTGGGTGTTTCCCTCTTATTCGGTATATTGAGGTTTGCTCATTTTGCCCATGGTGATCTTATAACCCTTGGAGCATACATTGCATTCTTTTTTACATCTACTTTTGGTCTTAGTGGCCTACTATCATTACCCGCAGCTATTTTATTTTCAATAATAATATGTATTTTAATTGATAGGTTTTTTTATAAGCCATTGCGGTATAGCCCTACAGTAATACTTCTAATATCATCATTTGGAATTGCGCTTATGTTAAGAGCTACAGTACAACTTATTTGGGGAGTTGAAATAGAATCTTATAATGAAGGAACTTTTAGCGTGCCTTTAAAATTATTTGATACATTAATTATTGCTGAAAAGCACATTTATATAGTTTTATTTACATTCTTAATTATACTTATTATGCACTATTTCCTTGCAAAAACTACAATGGGAAAAGCGATGCGAGCCGTAAGTGATAATGTATCTCTTGCTCAAATCACTGGTATTAATACAGAAAAAGTTATAATCTGGACTTGGGTAATTGGAGGAAGTTTAGCTGCTTCAGCTGGAGTCTTCCTTGGTATAGATACTCAACTTCAGTCTAATATGGGCTGGGACTTGCTACTTCCCATCTTTGCTGCGGCAATACTGGGAGGTATAGGAAGTCCATATGGTGCTATTATTGGTGGATTAATAATTGGAATGGCTGAGGAGTTATCAAGCTATACTTGGTTGGGTGATGAGTTACCTCTACTTTCACCAGGTTATAAATCTGGTGTAGCATTTGCTATTATGGTTTTATTACTGATCTGGAGACCTAGTGGTATTTTAAAAGGAAAAGTATTTTAAATGTCAGAGGTATGGCTAGGATATTTATTGTATCTTATAGCTCTACTAACAATGGGTGGTATCTACTCTATCCTAACAGTTGGCTTGAATATTCAATGGGGTTTTACTGGCCTTTTCAATGTTGGAATTGCTGGTTTTTTTGCAATTGGCGCTTATACAAGTGCATTAATTACATCTCCGATTTCTGATCAGCACCTTGGTGGATATGAATTACCTGTAGCTGTGGGCTTTATTTCAGCAATGATTATATCTGCAATAATTGGATATTTTGTGGGAAAGCTGTGTATTAGATTACGCTCTGATTACCTTGCAATAGCTACAATTGGTGTAGCAGAAATCTTTAGATTAATATTAAAAAATGAGTTATGGGCAACCAATGGGCCAAGAGGGATATCAAATATTCCTCGCCCTTTTGAGAACTTATCACAACCATGGTCTCAGTTATTATTCTTAGCTATTGTATTAGCAATTTTATTTTTTGTTTATATAGTATCTCAAAAAGCTCATCATTCTCCATGGGGTAGAGTAATGAGAGCAATAAGGGATAATGATAAAGCTGCCGAGGCTATTGGAAAAAATGTAGAAAAATTTAGAATTCAAGCTTTTATGTTTGGCTGCTCTTTAATGGGACTTGGAGGAGCATTAACTGCACATTATTTTAAGTTTATTGGTCCAGAAGCTACAGAACCTGTGATGGCAACATTTTTAATTTGGGTAATGTTGATTATAGGTGGAAGTGGAAATAATTTAGGAGCCCTTTTGGGAGCTTTTTTAGTCTGGACAATTTGGTCTGGTATGGAAATATTTACAGCTCAATTACCACCAGATTGGGCCGTAAAGGCAACATTTTTAAGAATCTTCCTTGTAGGTCTAGCACTACAATTTATTCTCCAAAAATTTCCTTTAGGCATCCTACAGGAGAGGCCTCCTAAGAGGGATTAAAAAAAGCCTCCTTAATTTTTAAGGAGGCTTTTTATTTTTCTGTAAAAACTAGATTAATTTAATATCTTATTTTCAATAAAATCATCACCTTTGATAATAAAGTCTGCATAAACTCCGCCTACGTCTCCAGCTTCGTCAAAGTCATGCTGCCCAGATGCTCCTGTATAATTTATACTTTTACCTGAAGCAATAGCATCTACAGCCTTCTTCCAGTCACCGGGGCCAACTTCAACTCCTGGAGCACTGGCAATATCTCTAAGTGCCGCAGAAATTTTCTTCCTATCAGTTGATCCAGCTTTCTGAATAGCGAGAGCTATCATCATAGCAGCATCATATCCTTGAGCTACGAAAGGGCCGTTTGGGTCGTTTCCATCTGCCTTTGCAGCTTTTTCAAATGCCGCTCTTGCTTGGTTTTTTGGAGATGTAGGACTTATTATTAAAAGTTTATCTTTTAAAGCATTTGAGCCTAATTTAAATAAAACTTTATCACGCATTCCATCTGCACCTACAAACTTTGAGAAAAAACTATTTTCAAGGCTTTGTCTAATTATTGTTAACCCACTTCCACCAGCATAGGCTAAAACAACTAGAGCATCAGGTTTACCTTTAGATAGGGTTGCTAATTCAGCTCTATATGAGGCCTTTTTATCCTCATGTTTTTGTTGTCCTGTTACTTTTCCACCAAGAGCCTTGTAAGCTTTAGTAAAAGTTTCAGCTAGTCCAACACCATAATCATTATTAACATATGTTACTGCGACAGAGTTAATTCCTTTATCTTTAACATATTTTGCTAGCACTTTTCCTTGGTATGCGTCAGTAGGAGCTACTCTAAATATTAAATCATTATCCTTTAAACCAGTTATTTCAGGCGATGTTGACGCAGGGGAAACCATAACAACATTAGAAGGTATAGCAACATTGTTAGCTGCACCAATTGTTGCTCCAGAGCACAAAGCTCCGACGATAGCAACTACCTGTTCAACATTTACTAGTTTAGTTGCTGCATCTACTGAGGCTTGCGCATTACAACCGGTATCTCCAACTATAAGTTCAAGTTGCTTTCCACCAAGTACACCACCTTGGCTATTAATTTGTTTAATAGCTAATTTTGAACCGTTAATTATCGGTGGCACTAATTTAGCAATAGGACCGGTTACTGCCGATAAGGAACCAATTTTAACACTATCAGCAAAAGCATTACTGCCCATTGCAATAGCAAAAATAGCTAATATAGATATTAGCTTTAATTTTTTAAATGCCATAGTTAACCTCCCTCTGGCTTTTATCTTTACAATATATTTAATTCCCGCAACATTAGATGAACAGTTAATAAGAATCAAAAATATTTTAGATTTTGAGGAATATATCGAAAACAATAAAAAATTATGTTTAAAATACCCGTGAAATATATATAATAATAAGCAGGTATAATTAAAAATAAATTAAGTAAAAAATAATGATAATTAATTGATAAATATAAGTATAATATTAGATTAAAATGAGCAATAAAATGACTGAAAAATTTAGTATAATATCTCACTTAAAAAATAAAGGAATAGAGGCTGAACTTGGTAAAATAAAAGGAAGAATTACAACTAGGGAAAAATCTAAAATTGTAGCTAGAAATGCAAGAAAACAATTATCTCTAATAGAGTCTGCGACTTATACTCTAAAAAAATCAGATTGGATTAGTGAAGAACCTACCGGTACTTGCCTACTATCAATTAGATATAAAAATCAGTTAATACCTCTAGATGGAAAAGAAAATAAAATTAGACTTCCAAACAGGGTTGAAGCTGTTAAAGCCCTGAGGCAAATTGCTATAGATTTAGAAGAGGGTCTTCTGGATAATCTCCTAGAAAATGTTAAAGAAAGACAAAGAAAGCATAAAGGAGGCAACGTTGGCTTTTAATATTTTGATAAAATTTATATAAAAACCATTATAATTTAAATTTAAAATTTTTCACATAAATATTTGAAATACATATATTTTTTTTTATTTGCTAAAAAAAAATAAAGAAAATAAGATAAAAAATGAATAAAAAAGTATTTAAAAAATTAAATAAATTTAAATTTATAATTCAAATAAATCCGCTAACTTATTGAATTAAAACAATAAAATTTTTATATAACGGAGGTATGCTAAATGATTGAAAACATTGATTTATTTTGGTCTATGAGAAGTTCATATTCTTACTTAGCTTTAGATAGAATAATTGAGATAAGGGAAAAATATAATGTAAAAATTAATATAAAATTTGTTTTACCGCTTGCATTAAGATATACAAATTACTTTACAAACTTGCCTAAAAATAGAAAAAATTACGGAATTTTAGACAATTTAAGAATAGCTGAATACTATAATATACCTTTTGAATGGCCTAATCCTGATCCTGTTAAATTTACAAATGGAATTCCAGATGATAATCAACCTATAGCATATAAGATTTCAAGGATGGGTGTTTTAGCAGAAAAAAATGAAAAGGGATTTGACTACATTGACGCATTATCTCGGTCAATTTGGGATGGGAAGAATAAAAATTGGAACGACCCAGATTCATTAAATGCATTATTTAAAAACATAGGTTTGAACTATCAAGAAATGGAGGATGAAGTAAATAAAAATCCAAGTGATTATGACGAAATTCTGGAGAGTAATGCTGTTAAACTTGAGAGTTCAGGACACTGGGGAGTACCAACTCTTGTTCTTAGAAATGAACCATTTTTTGGTCAGGACAGGATCCAAATTTTTGAGTGGAAATTAAAGAAAATTTTAGAAATTTAGAATAAGCCTTCAATTTCACCATTATTATTTACAAGTATATCTTCGGCCGCAGGTTTTCTGGGGAGGCCTGGCATAGTCATTATATCGCCACATACAACTACAATAAATCCTGCCCCTGATAGAAGTCTTACCTCTTTAATAGGGACTTTAAAACCTATGGGTGCTCCCAATAGTTTTGGGTCAGCTGAAAAACTATACTGTGTTTTTGCCATACAGATAGGTAATTTACCGAATCCAGAATTTTGCCATTGATTTAATTGATTGATAATTTTTTCGTCAATCAATATGTCATCCGCTCTATATATATTTTTTGTAATTTTCTTAATTTTGTCAATTAATTCGTCACTATCTTCATATAAAAATTTAAATTGTTTATTACTTTTGTTACATATTTCAACTACTTTATGAGCTAGGTTTTTTGTGCCTTCTGACCCATTTGCCCAATGTTTACATAGTATTGCCTCAGTTCCTAAAATATTAACAAAATCAATTATCGCAGATATTTCTTGTTTTGAGTCACCTGAAAAATGGTTAATTGCTACAATTGGCGTAATACCAAATGACTTAATATTTTCTATGTGTCTTTTAATATTTTCACAACCGTCAATTACAGCAGCTGTATTTTCATTTGATAAATTCTCTTTTTTAATGCCCCCATTCATTTTTAATGCTCTTATAGTTGCTACAATAACTATGCAATCAGGTTTAAGGTTAGCTTGTCTGCACTTAATATTAAGAAACTTTTCTGCTCCAAGATCAGCACCAAAACCAGCCTCTGTCACTACAAAATCTGAATTATGTAAAGCTGTCATTGTTGCATAGATTGAATTACAACCATGTGCTATATTTGCAAAAGGCCCTCCATGAACAAAAACGGGATTATTTTCTAAAGTTTGAACAAGGTTAGGTAAAATTGCCTCTTTAAGTAAAACAGACATAGCCTCATTAGCATTGATATCCTTACTAAAAACAGGTGATTTATCATACCTATAACCAATAATTATATTTCCAAGTCTTTGTTTTAAATCTTCGAAACTTTTTGATAAACATAAAATCGCCATTACTTCTGAAGCAGCTACAATATCAAAACTAGATTCTCTAGGGTACCCATTAGATATACCACCCAAAGATGTAACTATATTTCTTAATGACCGGTCATTCATGTCAATAACCCTTCGCCAAGTAACTCTTCTTGGGTCAATATTCTCATTATTTCCCCAATAGATATGATTATCTATCATAGCTGATAGAAGATTATGCGCTGATGTTATCGCATGAAAATCTCCAGTAAAGTGAAGATTTATATCTTCCATTGGAATAACTTGGGCATAACCTCCGCCTGCTGCTCCTCCCTTCATTCCAAAACATGGCCCTAATGATGCTTCTCTTATACAAACCGTTGTTTGATGACCTATTTTATTTAGTCCATCACCTAAACCAACTGTTGTTGTTGTTTTTCCCTCTCCTGCTGGTGTTGGATTAATAGCAGTTACAAGAATTAGTTTTCCTCGTTTATTACTTTTAGATTTTTCAATAAAATTTGAGGAAATCTTTGCTTTATCGTACCCATAAGGAATAATATCATTTTCTGGAATACCGAGTTTTTTTGAAATATTTAAAATCGGTTGTTTTTTTGCAGTCCTAGCAATTTCAATATCTGATCTAATATTCATAACTTCACTTCTTTAATTAAAAAAATCTTATTTAAAGAAATATACAGCAAATCCAAATTAAGTTCTATAGATTAATGGATAAATTATTCTGAGTAATTGATAGAAAAACCTCTTCAAGATCAGTTTCATTTATTTCAAAATCAATAACACTAAGTTTAGAAGAATTTATTTTTTCTAAAATTATGTGGAAATCTGCATTACTGGGTTGATAAATAAACTTTATGGTCTTGTTATCAATAACAATTGGATTTAGGTCATTCAAGGTCTCTGGAAGGGAAATAAAATTTTCTTGAAGCTTTACAATTAATTCTTTTTTATCAATCAAGCTAACAAGCTTATCTTTAGTATCACATGCGACTAGATTACCCTCATTTAGTATTCCTATTCTGTCACATAATTTTTCTGCCTCTTCGATATAATGTGTAGTAAGTAATATAGTTGTACCTTTTTTATTAAGTTCTTTAACCATTTCCCACAAATGTCTTCTTAGCTCTACGTCAACTCCAGCTGTTGGTTCATCTAAGACTAAAATAGGTGGAGAATGTACCATTGCCTTTCCAACCATTAATCTTCTTTTCATTCCTCCGGACATTCTTCTAGCATATCCATCAGCCACATCAGTTAGCTTTAAAGCAGAGAGAATTTCTTTGGTTTTTCTATCTTTTTTTCTCACTCCGTACATACCAGCTTGTAATTCTAGCGAGTCCTTAGGGCTAAAAAAGGGATCCAAGGTTAATTCCTGAGGAACTACTCCTATAGATTGTCTTGCTTCTCTAACATTTGTATCAAGGTTGAACCCATTGATATTGACTTCACCATTGGATTTAATAACTAGTCCAGCAAGTATATTTATAAATGTAGATTTACCAGCACCGTTTGGGCCAAGAAGCCCAAAAATTTCTCCTTTATTTATTGTTAAATTTATACCCTTTAGGGCTGTTTTTTGTATTTTTTTCTTATCACTAGCAAGATATACTTTTTGCAGGTTTTTTACTTCGATAGCAGGTTTAATAATAAGGTCATTATGCATTTACTAATTCCTAAAAAACTTAGAGTTGTATATGAGGCTATATTTTGAAATTATGGAAAGCACCTACTTATAAGCTATGTAAATATTTTATCAACTAAATTAATAGAGAGGGTTAAAATGGAAACAAGGGAAGATAATAATATAAAAGAAGTTACTACAGATACGGTATTTTGTGATGGTGGAAATCTTGGACATCCAAGGGTCTTTCTGACTTTAGAGGAAAATAAGATTGAGTGTCCTTATTGTGGTCAGATATTTATAAAAGTATAAAATTTTATATATTTTTTTTTTAAGAGATTAAGTAATTATGAAAAAAAACTGTATATATTTGGTAGATGGCTCTGGTTACATATTCCGTGCTTACCATGCATTACCGCCCCTCTATCGAAAAAAAGATGGTATTCCAACAGGTGCAGTTCTAGGTTTTATAAACATGATTAATAAGTTAATTGAAACTAATTTTAGCAATGGATTAGCTACTCATTTAGCTATTATATTTGATAAAGGCAGTAAAACATTTCGAAATGAAATATATACAGAATACAAAGCTAATAGAGGAGAAACACCAGAGGACTTAATACCTCAATTTCAGTTGATTAAAGATGCTACAAAAGTTTTCAATATTTTGATGATTGAGAAAGAGGGTTTTGAGGCAGATGATATTATTGCTTCATATTCTAAATTAGCTGTAAAGGAGGGCTTTGATGTAAAGATTGTATCCTCAGATAAGGATCTAATGCAACTAATTGCCCCAGGTATTTCAATGCTTGATCCAATGAAAAACAAAATAATTGGAGAAAAAGAAGTAATTGAAAAATTTGGTGTAAGACCAGACAAAGTTATTGATGTTCAGTCCCTTGCAGGTGATAGCTCTGATAATATTCCAGGTATACCAGGGATTGGGATAAAAACTGCTGCAGAATTAATAAATAAATTTGGAGATTTAGATACTCTTCTAAAAAAAGCAAACGAAATTAAGCAACCAAAAAGACGTGAAAGACTCACTGAGTTTTCGGAAAATGCAATTTTATCCAGAAAATTAGTTACTTTAAAAAGTGATATAAAAATAAATTTGCCTTTAGATAAATTCAAATACGCTCTTCCGGATTATGAACAGGTAATTGCTTTTCTTAAGGAAATGGAATTTAACAGTTTAGTCAACCGCATTTCTCGAGATAATGAATATATTGAAAAATCAAATTCTGATCATAGTGTAGAGAGAAAATATCATATTTGCGATGATTTATTGCAAATTGAAAAATATTTGAATTTATCTGAAAAAAATGGAATATGTTCAATAGTTTTTTTTGATAAAGAGTTATCAATTGGTAAGAAAAATATTATTGGAATGTCGCTATGTTATGAAATCGGAAATTCTGTTTATTTTCCTATAAGCAGCGAATCTAATGAAAAGGGATTTGCATTAGAAAAAATTATCGACTCCTTGCAATTAATTTTAGAGAGTCCCTCAGTATTAAAAGTTTTTTATGATGTTAAGCAATTTCTTAAAATCATTAATGATTACCAAATAAGACTTAAATCATACGATGACATCCTATTAATGTCTTACAATTCTGGCACAGGTAAATATAATCACAACATAAATGAAATTATAAAAAAATTCCTAAATAATAATATTTGTAGACCCGAAGAAATTATTGGTACAGGTAAATCAAAAAAAAATATAGATGAAATAGACTTAAACAAATTGAGAGATTATAGTTGTTCAATTGCTGATTCAATTTTAGAATTACATAATATTTTAAAAATAGAACTTGTTATGAATAAATCTTTTGTTGTTCATCAGCAGGTTGATAAACCCCTGATAGAAATTTTAAATAAAATTGAAAACAACGGTTTTTTAATTAATACTGGTATATTAAATAAAATATCTAAAAATTTCCATTCAAGATTAGAGTTACTAGAAAAAGACATATATAAAGAGGCTGGAAGGAATTTTAATATAGGTTCTCCTAAGCAACTTGGTGAAATACTTTTTGATGAAATGGGAATTGAAGGTGGGAAAAAAAGTAAAGCTGGATCTTGGGGGACTGGAGCAGATGTTCTTGAGCTTCTTGATCAAAATGGGGTAAAAATAGCTAAATTAGTTTTGGATTGGAGGCAACTAGCAAAGCTTATAAATACCTACTCGGAGAAACTACCCTTATTAGTGAACTCAAAAACTAAACGAATTCATACAACATATTTAATGTCAGGAACTAATACTGGGAGATTATCATCGAATGATCCAAATCTCCAAAATATTCCTATAAGAACTGAAGATGGTAAAAAAATAAGGGAAGCATTTGTTGCGCCAAAAAATTTTAAATTAGTCAGTGCTGATTATTCGCAAATTGAGCTTAGGCTTTTAGCTCATATGGCTGATGTTCCAAAATTGAATAAAGCCTTTCAAGAGAATCTAGATATTCATTCTGCAACTGCATCTCAAGTTTTTGGTATAAAAGAAAAAGAAGTATCTTCTGACCTTAGAAGAAGAGCAAAGGCTATTAATTTTGGAATAATTTATGGTATTAGTGCTTTTGGTTTATCTAAGCAATTAAATATATCAAATACTGAAGCGAAAGAGTATATAACTAAGTACTTTAAACAGTTTCCTGGTATTAAAGATTATATGAATTCTCAGGTTGATTATTGCAGAAAATATGGTCATGTTGTTACTCCTTTTGGGAGAAGGATATATTTATCTAACATAAATGATAAAAACAATATAAAGAAATCTTTTGCAGAAAGACAAGCAATAAATGCACCTCTTCAAGGAGGTTCTGCTGATATAATTAAATTAGCAATGATTGAATTATTTAATAATAAAGATACGATTGCTCAAAATATAAATCTTCTTTTACAGGTGCATGATGAATTAATTTTTGAAGTTTTAGAAAGTCAAGTTGAGGAGAGTAAAATTAAAATAAAGAAAGTAATGGAGGAAGTAGTTAATTTAAAAGTACCTCTTCTAGTTGATATAGGGGTAGGTGATAACTGGAGCGAAGCTCACTAAAAACTATTTCAAAGTTTCTCCTAGTAATTTTCCAAAAGTTAAAGTGGGACCCACTCCCATTCCTGCAATATAATGTTCGCCCATTATTCTAGTATTTCCTATAATTTCGCCTGCAGCATAAATATTTCTTACTGGAATATTATCATTATTTAAAACTTCTAATTTTTCATTAACTGCTATACCTGCAGGACTGGGTAATGCAAAAGCAACAGACTCGATACAATAAAACGGGGGGTTATTTATCTCTCTTGGGAAATGCTCTCTTCCAAAATTATCATTTTTTTTATTAACTGAGTTATTATATTCATGTATAGTGCCTAAGAGCGCTTGAAAATCTATATTCATTTCAAAAGCTAATTTTTTGATAGATTTAAACTTAGCTAAATAGAGTTGATTATTAATATGACCTTTTAATCCGCCATCATTAGTTAGTGAGATAGGTGGAGCATTGATAAAAATCCCATGATCAAAAATGATAAAAAATTTTTGCATATTTTGTTCATTTACTTTATGTCTTCTATAGTCCGCACTGGGATGATCTTCACGCATGAATCTATACCCTTGAGAATTGACCCATATTTCCCAAGGTTGCCTATCTTGAGGGATTGTATTTATTGAAACCGATACAGAATGCTTGTCATAACTTTTTTGAAGCACACCTCCAATCATGCCTATATATAATTCGCCTCCGTCAATTTTAAAATTTTTCCTTTCTGCTATTTCGTGAACTAAGCCCTCTGATCCGTTAAACTTCGGAGTATATAAAATTGATTTTGGGGAATATTTTGTAAAGAGTCTCTCATTGTTTGTGTAACCCCCAGCAGTTAAGACAATATTACTTGAATAATATTTTAATTTTTTTCCTTCCTTGTTTAACAAAACAACTCCTTCTATTACATTATTATTTTTAATTAAATCAACTAGAGTAGTTTGGTTTAGTAATGTTATATTTTTAGTAGAAATAAATCTATTAATTATAGGTAATATTTTATCTAGAATTTCTTTTCCAAAACCGACTGGCCACTGATATCTCCTTGTAGAGTAAATGTCATGTTGATATGTGATAATAGGGTGATTTTCTGGAAAAGTTACGCCGATTTTTTCTAACCAATTTACTGTGTCACCTAAATTATCTATTGCAAGTCTAAGTAATTTTTGATCAGCGGTCGACTTGCATATCTCCCATGCTTCTCTAAAATGAAGATCTGGATAATCACAAATATTTTGCCTTTTCTGTAGATTTGTTCCAGCTGCAGCTATTTGTCCAGTGCTTCTAGATAATTTACCACCAATACTTTTATTTTTATTTACTAATAAAACTTTTTTATTTCTATCTGCTGCTCTTATTGCGCATGGTAAACCAGCCATACCTGCCCCAATGATTATAAGTTCGAACTCCATTTTATAGATTTTATATTCCGACTATCGTTCTTCCACCATTTGGACTAATTGTTTGACCTGTTATTGCTTGTGAGGAAGGACTTGCAAGAAATGCTACTAGTTCAGAGACATCACTAGAGTTAGGTAAAGATCCCATTGGAGCATTATTGGACTCTTTATCTAGGAATTCTTCCCCAACACTAGCAAGAGTTAATTCACTTTTTAATAATGTTGGTGCAACTGCATTTACACATATTTTCCATGGTGCCAGTTCACGAGCCCAACTTTTAGTTAGTCCTAATATTCCAGATTTTGAAGCAGTATAGTGTGAAGCAAGCGGGCTACCATACATTGTAAAATCTGAGGCAATATTGACAATTCTTCCCCAATTATTTTTCTTCATATTTGAAACTAATTTTTGGGTTATAAAAAACATAGACTTTAAATTAACAGCCATCATTGTATCGTAAATTTTCTCTGTAACTTTTTCAAATGGTAATGACATTCCAGATATTCCTGCATGGTTAACAAGTATATCTATTGGAGAATTATTACTGATTATGTCAAGAGCTTCATTAACTTCATCTATATTTGTTATGTCGCAGATGATGTATTCAGAAGAACCATTATCTTCTCTGATTTTCTTTGATACTGCTTGTGCCTTATCCTTTCTTTTATCAAGCACTATTACATGAGCTCCTAATTCAGCTAACTTTTTGCAATGTGAGCTTCCCATTGCTGGTCCACCACCTCCTGTTACTAATGCTGTTTTATTAACTAAAGAATTATTCATAAATCCTAATTCTCCTTCCAATGAAGAATTTTTTCTCCTAGAAGTTTTCCAAAAGTAATAGCGGGCATTAATGACATACCATTTACAAATGCTGAACCAGAAAGCCTAGTAAAACCCAGAACCTCTCCTGCAGCAAATAAATTGGGAATAACTTTGCCCTTTATATCCACCACGCTAAGTGAATCATTGGTTTTTAAACCTACTGGGCTTACTACTGTTATTCCACCAGCATGAATTGCATAAAAAGGAGATTTTTCAATTTTACCAAACATTCTTAATCTACCGAAATCTTTATCATTTCCAGTTTCTACAGCAAAGTTATATTTTGTAATTGTTTCTATTAAATTTTTTTCAGGTACATTAATTGCTTTAGCTAACTCAGTTAGTGTTTCAGATTTTGAATAATTTGGATGGTTACCATACTTATTATTAATCGTTTTCTCCATCAGAGGGTTTATACAGGGAGCATTCTGGCGAATATTTTCATCAAAAATTATGAACATTTCTTGATTTGGTTGTTTTAATAAAGCATGTTCTCGAATATGGACACTAGGATGATCCTCTCTAACGAATCTTTTTCCATCACTATTTACATATATTTCCCATGGTTCTCTAACTTGAGGTGAGAATTGCATACCTAATGAAGTCGAAAATGGATCTTCTGGTTTTTCAAGAACACCGGCAAAAGTACATAAAAATTTTTCTGATCCATCGTAATCTGCCCCTATATCTCTTGCAGCGATTAAACCATCACCTAAACTAAATTCATTTGTCCAAGATCTGAGTGGAATATCTGGGGTCAATTCACTCCATAAATCCTTATTATGAGCATATCCTCCAGTTGTAATTACAGTATTTTTCCCATAAAACTCCTTTACTCCGTCTGGTGTATCTGATTTAACACCTATTACAGAACCAGAAATATCTTTTATTATTTCTCTCATTCTAGTATTTAAATGTAAATGTATTTTTTTCTCATCAACAAGTTTTTCATGTATAGGTTTTAAAACATCAAGAATTGCTATAGCTGCATTTTCAGCCCAATGGTATCTTCTTTTTAGATATGGTTCGTGAGCACCTCCGGCTACAGGATGACTCTTTATAGGTTTATAGCCAATACTTTCCAGCCAGTCATATGTTTCACCAGCATTATCTATAGCTAATTTTCCCAGAACAGGATCAATAGTATTTTCTGATATTCTTTGAGCATCATTATAGTGTTCTTCTGGACTATCTTCTATTCCCATTTTTTTTTGTCTTTTTGTTCCTGCTGCGGAAATTTGACCTGATGATAACATTAAAGTTCCACCAATTTTATTACTGGCTTCAAGTTGTAAAACTTTTGCACCCCTATTAGCTGCAAATATAGAAGAAGGTATACCAGCACTCCCTGCTCCAATAATAAT
Organism: Alphaproteobacteria bacterium MarineAlpha2_Bin1; assembly: GCA_002938125.1. GTDB lineage: Bacteria > Pseudomonadota > Alphaproteobacteria > SHVP01 > SHVP01. The sequence continues at coordinate 35,095 of PTLN01000001.1, read as the reverse complement.
GACATCCCATTGATTTGACATTTTAATCTCCAAAAAATTAATTTATAATCTACCAAGACAAAAATTTTTGCCCCAGAAGTCTTCCAAAAGTTAGCGCTGGGGTAAGCATCATACCACCTGCAGAGCACTTGCCCATAGTTTGCCCTGAGCCCAATATTTCGCCTGCTGCAAATAAATTTTTTATTGGTTCTTTTTTTTCATTTAAAATTTTCAGCTCTGAATTTACCGAGATACCAACTGTGCTTGTTATAGAAACTCCATGAGTGCAGATAGAATAAAAAGGGGGTTTTTTAATTTTAAGAGGTCTATGCATTCTACCAAATGGATCTGTTTGATTGTTTTCAATAGCAAGATTATATTCTTCTATAGTTTTTATAAGTCCGTCTGAATTAACACCTGATTTATTAGCTAGACTTTGCAAATCATTAGCATAATTAAACATAGGGTGACTTGAAAAAAACGAAATTGTATCTTCTTTTGAAAAATCTTTAAGAAGAGGTGGAGATTTTTTAAGTATCTCGTCATCAAAAACAACCCACGCCTTAAGTTTATCTTGCTCAAGCAGTTTTTTTTCTCTTACATGAACCGAGTCGTAATCTTCTTGGAAAAAACGTTTTCCATTAACATTAACATGAATCTCCCAAGGAAGTCTTAAATGCGGATGAGATATTATCCTGGTAGTTACCTCGGAGGGGTAATCAAAGTTTTTTAATATAGCGCCATATCCACATAGATAATTTTGTTTTCCTCTTAAAATTCCACCAATTTTATTTGCTATAGTAAGACCTTCTCCATTAGAGAAGGGGTATGCACCTTTCCAATATAATGTTGGACCACTTAATTCTTTAAATAATTTTGGATTTGAAGAATAACCGCCAGTAGAAAGAATTATATTTTTGCCATTAATAATTGCATTAGTTCCATCTTCTGCTTCTATTTCAATTCCTATTACTTCCATTTTATTTAAAATTATATTTTTTAATTTTGTCCTTAGGCTCACTACAACGTTCCCAGATGCTATTTGCTCATCTAGAAGAGGTGTAATTGCATCTAAAATTGAAATTCCACCGAATGGGCCCCAATAATATCTTCTTTCACTGTAGGGTTCATGTGCATTACCAAGAACAGGATGATTATCTAGAGGAGTGAAACCATTAGTCATTAACCAATCAAATGTCTCTGCTGCATTATCAACTGCAAGTCTAACCAAGTCTTTATCAGCTGTGTTTTCACTAATTCGCATAACATCATCAAAGTGGTCATTAGAATTATCATTTATCCCTAATTTTTTTTGAAGGGATGTTCCTGCAGCACTCATTTGTCCGGTAGTTAAATGAAGTGTACCCCCTATTTTGTCAGCAGCATCAATAAGTAAAACTTTTGCTCCCCGTTGCCCTGCAAAAATAGCTGCTGGTATTCCAGCTGTTCCAGCTCCAACAATAATTACATCCCAATTTTCCACCATAGGCCTATCCTCCCAAAGACATTCTAAAGTAAAAAAGAATTTAAATTGTATAGATTACTAAATGAAAAATATATAAAAAAAATAATATAAAAATATAATTATAATTTGTTAGTTATCTCTCTATCCTAATTACTACTCGTCTTCCCTCTTCACGGTTTTCTGGAATAGGAGAACCCTCATTATCTTTGAAAGGAAAACCCTCTTTAGGTTTAGTATCCGCGTAACCGACTGCTCTAAGTCTATCTCCTGGAACGCCCCTTGATATCATAAAACGGACAACAGCGGATGCTCTTGCTGAAGACAACTCCCAGTTTGATGGGAACTGAGGAGTGCTAATGGGGGTATCATCTGTATGGCCTTCAACTTCAATTTTATAATTTTTTTTGCCTAATCTAAATGTAACAAGTTGTGCAACTCTATCAAGTGCTTTTATACCTTCAGGAACTATATTTGCAGAACCAGGTTCAAACATTTTTCTTGATTTGAATTCAAAAGTCAGACCTCTTTTTGTTGATCCAACTTTAGAAGATTCAGATTCTGACTGAACTTGAGATAGATCCTTTGATAAGTCAGTAAAGGGTGTTTTCACACTTCCTCCCTTTAATGACTCAACCATACCTTTGGTAACAGCTTCAAATTTTTCAGTATTTGGATCGGAAACGGTATAAAGAAGAACAAAAAACGCCATTAATAAAGTAATAGCGTCTGCGTAAGTTAAAAGCCAATCTTCTTTTTCTTCTTCTTCCGGAGGTGGTGGGGGTAGTTTTGCCATATTTAACCTATCTAGTGAATACTATGCGGCTTTCTTCTTCTTATCTTTTCCACCGCCACCTTTTTTATCAATAGAATAGTGAATTTCAGGATCGAGAAAACTATTCATCCTATCTTGTATATATCTTGGACTTCTATGTTCTGCTAGCATTGCTAAACCTTCGCATACTAAGAGATTTCTAAATCTTTGAATACCAGCTTTTTGAGCTGCTTTTGTAGCGGCAGGTGCAAAAACCATTCGTGCAAACAAAACGCCGTATAAAGTTGTTAGCAATGCCACAGCTAGACCTGCTCCAAGGCCATTTGGATCTCCCCCAATATTTTGAAGCATTATAATAAGGCCGATTAGCGTACCAATCATTCCAAAAGCTGGAGCAACCGCAGTCATATTTTTTAATATATCTGCATTTACCATTGCTCTTCCAAACATTTCGCCCGCTGCAGCTTGCATCATATCTCTAACTTCATCTGCAGTATATCCTGTAATCACTAAGTCTATTCCATAATTAAGATAATAATCCTGGTCTTTAGCTGATTTAGCCTCTCTTTCGAGTGCGAGGATTCCATTTTTTTTAACCAAGAAGCCCCAACGAATTATTTTTCCTGTTTCCTGAGTAAGAATATTTCGATTAACAGTTTCTTTTTTTACTAATGCCCCTATATCTTTTAATGCTTGAATAACGTACCTAGCTTGAAAACCAATAAAAGAGGCAGCTAATGTTCCCCCTACAACAATTAGCATAGAAGGTATACTTATAAATGATGCAAGGTTGTCAGTTGAAATAGCAATAGAGCCAACAACTAGAGCTAGACCGAAAAGCACTCCTAAAATAGTAGAAATTGACATATATAAAATTTTTCCTAATTAATTAGCAAATAAAGTACATAATGATAAAAAAAATAGCATTTTTGGTCAAGTCAGCTGAGAGATTGAATTGAAACTTTATTTTTAAAATATTTTATCCAATAAATCTGCAGTCTCACATGGTTAATTTATAATAATTTCCTTCTTATTTAAATTAAATAAAGAGAAAAAATTAAAATATTTAGCTTATTTTAGGTAATTTATCATAATTGATACATAAATTAAGTATTTAAGATATTTTTTAGTACCTATAATATTCAGGTTTAAAGGGGCCAGAATTATCGATGCCGATATAATCTGATTGTTCTTTAGTTAGTTTTGTTAACTTAGCTCCAAGTTTATCCAAATGGATAGCCGCTACTTTTTCATCTAAATTTTTTGGTAAAACATATACTTTTTTTTCATACTTTTGAGGGTTATTCCATAGTTCTATTTGAGCAAGAACTTGATTAGAGAAAGATGCGCTCATTACAAAACTGGGATGTCCCATTGCATTTCCTAAGTTAACCAGTCTACCTTTTGAAAGAAGTATAATTTTCTTCCCATCAGGAAACTCTATCTCATCAACTTGAGGTTTTACTTCATGCCAATTCATATTTCTAAGTCCTGCAACTTGTATTTCAGAGTCAAAATGACCTATATTACAAACAATAGCTCTATCTTTCATCTCTCTCATGTGATCTATAGTTATTACATCCTTGTTTCCTGTTGCGGTTACAAATATATCTGACTTCTTTGAAGCTTCCTCCATTGTCACAACCTCGAAACCTTCCATAGCAGCTTGAAGAGCGCAAATCGGATCAATTTCTGTAACCATAACTCTACATCCAGCATTTCTTAATGATTGAGCTGAACCCTTTCCAACGTCTCCATATCCAGCTATGGTAGCGATTTTTCCAGCCATCATTACATCGGTGCCTCTTCTGATTCCATCAACTAAACTTTCTCTGCAACCATATAAATTATCAAATTTAGATTTAGTAACAGAATCGTTTACATTTATAGCAGGAAATAAAAGTTCATTCTTTTTTTCCATTTCATACAACCTCAGAACTCCCGTTGTAGTTTCTTCCGTAACACCTTTAATTGATTGACCTATTCTACTGTACCACCCAATATCAATTTTAATTTTGTTTTTTATAGATTTAAACAATACTTCTTCTTCTTCGTTCTGTGGATTATCTAAGACGGAAAGATCTTTTTCTGCCTTCATGCCTAAATGAATCAGAACAGTCGCATCTCCTCCGTCATCAAGTATCATATTCGGAGTTCCACCATCGTGCCACTCAAATATTTTGTGAACATATTCCCAATATTCTTCAAGGGTTTCTCCTTTTTTTGCATAAACAGGAATTCCCTGAGCAGCTATTGCAGCTGCTGCATGATCTTGTGTTGAAAATATATTGCAGGATGACCATCTAAGTTCTGCTCCAAGATCCTTAAGAGTTTCTATTAGTACAGCAGTTTGTATTGTCATATGAAGGCAACCTGCTATTTTGGCCCCCTTAAGAGGATATTGATTATGAAACTCTTCACGAAGTTTCATAAGGCCAGGCATTTCAGTTTCAGCAATAGATATTTCATCTTTTCCCCACCTGGCTAGAGATATATCCTGAACTAGGTAGTCTTTGTCATTAAGTTTTGTCATTTAATACTCTTTGATTCATTATTTGAATGTTAGTAATGGTTTATCAGTGTAAATACCATGCTGCAACATTAATTTGTCAATTCATGCTCATTTTCCTACTGAACAGGAATTTCCAAAATAAATATTGCTCCAATTATATTCCCCACGGCATCTTTTTTATTTTTCGCTGAAATTTGCCCACCATGAACTTTAGCAATTTTTTTTGAGATATATAATCCAAGGCCTGAATGTTTTCCGAATGATTCCTCTGAGGACCGTTTTGTATAAAATCTGTCAAAAATTTTGTCCATATCATTGAATCTGAAACCAGGGCCTTCATCTTCACACGATATAAAAATAGAATTTTTTATTTGCCATGCTTTAAGTTTTATAGGTTTTGATTTTGGTGAGAAACTTATGGCATTATCAACTAAATTTTTAATTATCTGTCCAATACTATCTTCTATACCAGTTATCCAAAGTTCTTTGAACTCTGACTCAAGAATTATTTTATTTTGCCACCCCTTTGTTTTATAGACAATTAAAATAGTTTCTAAAAGATTTATTATATTTATCGGTCTCATGTTGCTTCTTGAAAGCTCGGCATCTAGTCTTGACGCATTTGAGATATCCGTTATTAATCTATCAATCCTTTTAAGGTCGAGCTTCATTATGCTAACTAGTTTTTCCTGTTTACTTTTATCTGATACTTTATTGAAGGCATCTATGGCACTGCCCAGACTTGTAAGAGGATTTTTTATTTCATGAGATACATCAGCTGCAAATGACTCAATAGCATCGATACGATTATATAATGCCTGAGTCATGTCTCTTATTGCATAGGAAAGATCACCAATCTCATCTTCACGAGAGGTGAAGTCTGGAATTTCAATCTGCCTATAATTTATATTTCTAACTCTATTTGCCGCTCTTGCAAGTTGTTTAACTGGGCTTGTTAGAACATTTGATAAATATAAAGATAGTAAAATCGTAATTAGTAAAGATAGACCTGAAACCTTAATTATATTCATTTGAAATTGGGATACTCTCTCGTCAATATCCGTGGTATTTGTCGATAATAGTAAGGCACCTTGAACTGTTTTAAAGGATTGAATAGGTACTGCAACTGAAATTATAAGATTCTTTTTAGATGATCTTAAAGCATAATGGGTTTCACCTAATAGAGCTAAACTTACTTCATTATAGTCACTGGCTAATTGAGGAATATTCTCTGAGTACTTCGGTAATTTATTATAATATGAGTTAGACCACGGAATTATTGATTTAATTTGACTATAAATTTTATATAACAAACCCTCAAAAAAATCATTAGGGAGATCCTCTGCTTGTACGTTCCTACCTGCTTCTAGAATAATCCTGCTATCTGATATAAGATCACCTTCTGAGTTAAATACCCTTGCTCTTTTTGAAGTAGTATTTACCATTCTTCTAAGAAGAGAATTAGTTTTTGATCTATTTAAGAAATAATCATAATTTTTGTCTAAATCTAAGGCGCTTTGACTTAGTGCTCCAGCAACAACAGATCCCTCATTAGTTAATGAGATTATTTTTGAATTAATTAGCCCTTCCCTAAACTGATTGAGGTAGAGCATGCCTCCCATCAAAATTAATAAACCAAAAATATTTATAGTAAGAATTCTTACAGTTATTGTTTTCCATTTTTTTCTTTTTCTATCTTGGCCAACTAGAAATTTATTTTCTATTTTACTCACGGAATTTGTAACCTAATCCATATAAAGTTTCTATATAATCAAAAGATTTATCAATATTCCTAAATTTCTTTCTAAGTCTTTTGATGTGGCTATCAATTGTTCTATCGTCTACATATGCATGTTCACTATATGCTGCATCCATCAATTGTTCTCTACTTTTAACATGGCCAGGTCTCATTGCTAAGTCCTTTAATATAATAAATTCTGTAACAGTAAGCTGAAGCTCTTTTCCCTTCCATATGCATCTGTGTTGAAGCAAATCTAATTCAAGTTGCCCTCTTAAAATTTTTTCATTTTCTTTGGTTAAAATTACTTTTTCAGTAATCTTTTTTTCATTAGAAACTCTTCTTAATAGCGTTTTCACTCTTTCTGTAAGTAATCTTTGGGAGAATGGTTTTTTTATATAGTCATCCGCGCCCATTTTTAAACCTAGGACTTCATCTATTTCATCATCTTTTGAAGTAAGAATTATAACTGGAATTTTACTATTTTTTCTTAACTGGGACAGCATTTCCATCCCATCCATAACTGGCATTTTTAAATCGAGAATAATTAACTCTACTGGTTGTTTTTTTAATCCTTCAAGTGCTTCTAAACCATCTGTGTAAGAATGCACTTTAAAGCCCTCAGTTTCGAGAGCAATCGATATAGACGTTAATATATTTCTATCATCGTCAACAAGAGCAATTGCTTTATTCATAGATAAAATTATGTTTATATCTTAAAATACATTTATAACTTTAACACTCAAAGGATTATATAACAAGTAGCCTAAGCAGTTAAGGCAAACTATCTATTTAAAATAATTTTTTTATGGAGTTGAGAGATAATTACACAGAAAATACAGATATATAATGAAAATGAAATCAAAGATTTAGCCAATGGCGTAGCTCAACTCTGTCAGAAAAATGAATTTATTGCTTTAAAGGGTGATGTTGGATCTGGCAAAACTACTTTTGCTAAATATTTCATACAATTTTTTTGCTCAAGAAAAACTAGTGTTCCAAGTCCAACTTTTAATTTTGTATTTACTTATAAAAATAAATTTAACACTATTTGGCATTTTGATTTATATAGATTGAATAAATCTAGTGAAGTTTGGGAGCTTGGAATTGAGGATGCATTAGACCAGGGTATACTAATAATTGAATGGCCAGAGATAATTAAGAACCTATTTCCAAAAAATAGGCTAGAGGTTGACCTAAAAATTTTAAGTAATGATATAAATGGAAGGATCATAACATTTAAAAGTTTTGGTATATGGAAAAATAGAATAATTAGTTATGATAAAAAAAAATAAATTAAATCAATTAGAAGATTTTCTAATAAAAAATGATATAAAACCAGAGCAAATAATCTTAATGAAGAGCGATGCTTCTAATAGAAGGTATGCTAGGATATATAACCAGAAAAAAAGTATAATATTAATGGATGACCAGGAATCAATCAATTTAGAAAAATTTTTAAGTATAGCAGATATTTTCGAGAATCTAGGTTTAAGTGTTCCTAAAATATTCATTAAAGATATTGAAAAAGGTTTTTTCTTACTGGAAGATTTTGGTGACGAAACATATAATAATTTTATACAGAATAATTCTGAATATGACTATTTGTATGAGAGTGCAGTTGATGTTTTGGGTATTTTGCAAAATGCAAATATACCAGGAGACTTAGAGATTTTTTCTGAGAATAGAATTTTGAAGGAAGTTTCAATTTTTTTAGAGTGGACAGTACCTTATTACTTTGGAGATACTAAAAATCTAATATTACGTAATAATTTTATAAATAACTGGAAAGAAATAGCAAAAATCATTCACTCTAAATCAAATGTAATTACCCATTTTGATTATCATATTGATAATTTAGTTTGGTTAAAAAACCGAACAAATCACAGAAGAGTTGGCATTTTAGATTTTCAAGATGCTTTAATAGGACCTCAAGTATACGATCTTGTTTCTTTATTGCAGGATGCCAGAATAAATGTAAATGAAAAATTACAAAAAAAATTAAAAAACCGTTATCTAAAATCTTATAGAGGTTCAAAGGATGAATTTAATCTAATCTATGATTTCGTTGGCGCTCAAAGGAATACGAGAATCCTAGGTGTATTTGCAAGGCTAAAATTAAGAGATAACAAAGTAGGTTACCAAAAATATATGAATAGAGTTTGGGAAAATTTAATTGATAATTTAAAAAACCCTGAACTTAAAAATTTAGCTAACTCTTATAAATACTTCATACCCAAAGAAGTCTCTGAATTTAATGGTTGAAAAAAAGAAAATTGATGCATTTATTCTAGCTGCAGGATTAGGAAAAAGAATGGAACATTTAACTGATGATATTCCTAAACCTCTGGTGAAAGTTAATAATAAGCCTTTAATAGAATACTCTCTAGAACATTTAATAAATTTTGGAATTGATAATTTAGTAATAAATCTACATTACAAATCTAAACAGTTAAAATCATATCTAAATATGAGATCAAAAATTTTAAAAAAACCTGTAATCAAATTTTCATTGGAAGATGAAAAACTTCTTGATACTGGAGGAGGGATTGCAAAGGGATTAAAGCTGATATCTTCAAATCCTTTTTTCATATTAAATTCTGATACAATAAGAGTTGATAGAAAAATTAATGTAATGAATAAGATGATTGAACAATGGGATCCAAAATTAATGGACTTTCTATTATTGTTATTTCCATTAGAAAAAGCTAAATACTACTCCAGTACAGGTGATTTTCTCATAGATCAATATAACTGTGTAACAAGAGCAAAAAGTAATAGTTCAGTTCAATATATATATACTGGCCTCTGTCTTTCTAGTATTTCTAATTTTGAAGGATTATCTGGGAAAACTTTTTCAATTAATAAACTTTGGGATGAATCAATCAAAAAAAAGAAACTTCATGGGCTAATATATTCAGGTGATTGGTTACATGTAGGCACTCCAGAAGAGTTAATATATGCAGAGAAAAATTTAAAAAAATGAATTTCTAAAATGGAAAATAAAATTTTTTATATTCAATCAGGTTCAAATTTTATTGATGCTTTGGCATCAGGTATACAAGATCGTTTTCAAGATATTGTAGAGTTAAGTAAAATTAAAATTTTTTTACCAACGAAGAAATCAGTAGTGAGTTTTGAAAAAGCTATAATAAAAAAAGTGAAAATAGATAGGAAAAATAAACCTGAAGTAATTTCATTAGGAGATCTCTCTTATTTAAGTAATGATAACTTCTTATTCAAAAATGATTTTCATGAAAAATTTGAGGAAAAAGAAATTAACAAACTATCTATATTAATTTCTGAAGTTAGTAGATCTGTCTTACTTTCCAAGCTAATCAATCAGTGGAAAAAGCATCAAGGTAGACCAAATGAAGATATTAAAAATTTATTAGATCTCTCAGAGGAATTGGGAAAGTTACTTGATGAAACTGATATAAATCAATTTAATGAAAATACTTTAGCAAAAATTATACCTAGTGATATTGCATTTCATTGGAGAGATGTGGGTAGTTTTTTAAATATAATTATGCAATCATGGCCAAAAATAGCAAAAGAAAATTATATTTCAAGCAAAGCTGATAATTACTACCATGCAATAAATAATTTAATTAAAACGTGGAAAGAAAAACCTCCCTCATCTCATGTTATTATTGCTGGCTCAACTGGAAGTGTGCCAGTAACAAGAAAACTTATTCAACTTATATCGACTCTACCCAAAGGTATCATAATTATTCCAGGAGTTGACATAAATCTAGATTCTGATAGTTGGAAATATGTCGATGAAAAACATCCTCAATTCAATATAAAAACATTACTATCAAGTCTTAGTGTTAACAGAGGAAATCTTAGTAAATGGAATGAAGACAAGAATCTTCGAAATGTTGATAGAGATTTTTTTGTTAGTCAAATTATGACGCCGTTAGAAAAAATTGATAACTGGAGTAAAAAAAGTAAATCAAAATATAATTTAGATAGATTTTATAGAATATACTGTAATTCAGAGAATGAAGAATCAAGAGTAATTTGTGCTATTATTAACGAAACTTTTAAAAAAACAAACAAAAGTATTTCTTTAGTAACATTAAATAGATCTTTAGTTAGGAGAGTATTAACTGAATTAGAAAGAAGAAAAATTAAAGAAATTAATTTCTCTAATAATAATTTAAGTAACACACTAGAGGGAAATTTTATATTAAATGGAGCAAAATTTTTATCTGAAGACTTCACTCTTGTTAATTTGTTATCTCTATTTAAACATGAACTTTCATTCGCGCAAAATCAGAGTAACCATATTTCTGGTATAGAATATTTTGAAAAAAAATATCTTAGAAAGCCATTTCCTATTAATAGTATTGAGCAAATAATAAATTTAGTAAATAGAAGCGAATGTCTTGAGGATAAAACAGAGTATTTGCAAAATAATATTGAGTTTAATCTTTGGATAATTGATATTTTAAATACGGTTTTAGAATACAGAAGAAAATTTGATAAAGCAGAAAATAATATAAAGAAATTATTTCAATATAATATTGAATTAGTTCTTTGGTGTAACTCTAGAAGGGATTTTTTTTGCAAGAATGATAGTATAACTAAAAATCAAAAACTTATAGAAAATATTAATAAAATTAATATTATATTCAGTAACATCACAGATATAGAATTAATTGATAGAAAAAATTATACAAATTTTTTATTTAAAATATTTAATACAATTTTAGAAGAGAGAAATTTTAAAAATGAATTCAGAGTAAATATTTGGACACCTTTTGAATCTAGATTACATAAATCAGATGTTGTAATACTGTCCGACTTAAATGAAGACTCATGGTCATCAATAAAAGAGACAAGTCCATGGCTCTCTCTAAGTATTAAGAAAAAATTAGGTATCAATATAGAACAAAGAAGAATCAGTCTTTTAGCACATGATTTTGTTCAGAACATATGCTCTTCAGAAGTATATTTAACAAGATCTATTATAAAAAATAGAAAACAAACATCTCCATCTAGGTGGCTTGTACGAATAAATAATTTAATCGGACCGCAAAGTAAAATAGAGATAAATAAGGAAACAGATATTAAGATTATTGCTAATGCTTTTTATGAACCAGATCTTTTCATAGAATCAGATGCGCCCATAGTTCGCCCTCCTTTGAAATATAGGCCTAGAACTTTGTCAATTACAGATGTTGATTTACTAATCAATAATCCATACGCACTATATGTAAAAAAAATATTAGGAATAAAACCACTAAACCCTATTAGCTTTGAACCAGATTTAAGTAAACAAGGGCAGTTTATTCATAAAGCGCTAGAAATTTTTTCTAAAGAAGTTTCTTTTAATGGAATTAAACCAAGTATAGAAAATCTTCTAAATGTTGGAAAAACTTTACTTAGTTCCAGGATGAATAATCCCATAATTAATAGTTTCTGGTGGCCAAGGTTTGAGGAAATAGCTTCATGGTGCATTAATAATCAGAGGAACCTCTTTGAAGATAAACTAATCACTGAAGAAAGAGGATCCTATATTTTTAAAACGAAGTTTGGGAAATTTGAGTTAAAAGGAAAGGCTGATAGAATAGAAATTTTAGATGATGGATGCTGTGGTATAATTGATTATAAAACAGCTTCAATACCAAATAAATCAGAAATTGAAAAAGGGATAAAGCCTCAGCTGCAATTATTAGGTTTGATAGCTGAATTAGGTAAGTTTGAAAAAGTAGATTTTAAGAAAGTAAGTTATCTAAAATATTTGAAGCTTGCTAGTTCTAATGACAGGGGTTTTAAAAATTTGAAAAATATCAATAATTTGATTAATGACGCCGAAAATGGTTTAAAAAAACTTATATATGAATTTGATAATCCAAAAACACCGTACTTATTTAACCCTTGGCATGATAATAAGATTTATGATGAGTACCGTCAATTGTCTAGGTATGATATATGGATGGATAAAAAATAAACTCTAAATAAATGAAAAAGATTGAAAATCAAAAACAGATTTACGCTGATTTATCGAGCTTATGGATAACAGCATCAGCCGGATCAGGAAAAACAAGTAAACTTGTAGAAAGGATAATAGAATTACTTATTAGCGGTGTCTCGCCATCTCAAATATTGTGCCTTACCTTCACTAAAGCAGCATCTATTGAAATGCATGATAGAATTAGTCAGAGATTATTCCAATGGGCCAATTTAGACGATCATCAACTTAAAATAAATTTAAGAAAATACAATGTTTCAAAAAAATTAGATCTAAATAGGGTAAGGTCATTATCTTTAAGATTGTTAGAGGATTACCCTTCTATTAACATACAAACTATACATAGTTTTTGTGAAAATATTTTAAAAAAATTTCCTATTGAGGCTGGAGTGCTTCCAAACTTTTCAGTACTAGCAGCAAATGAAATAGATAATTATATTTTAGAAGCAAGAAATTTGGCATTTAAAAAATATAGGGGTAATCCGGAATTTGATAATTCACTTAAATATTTAGTAATCAAAAATGATGAAAAAAGGTTTAATGAACTGTTTTCTGAGCTTATATCAAAAAGAATCAGTTTAAGTAAAATATGGTCTGATTCTAAAGAACTTGAAAAAGTCATAGAATATATTTATCAGTTGTTTGATCTAGAAAGATTAGAAACTCCATCCTCATTAATCAGCAAAGCTTGTCAACTAAGTAAAAGTAGATTGCAATCATTATCAAATCTAGTAAATAAATTATTAGAAGGAACTTCAAAAGATAATTTAAATAGCAGAATTATTGATAATTGGTTAAATAGTAAGGAAAGGCAAAGGGAAAGGGGTTGGGAGAATTATAGATCTGTTTTTTTAACAAAAAAAAATTCTATATCTAAAAATATATTGTCCAAAAAAATATTAAATAAATACCCTAATTTATTAGCTGACATAAATGCAGAAGCAGAAAAAATTTTTAAAGTTCAAGAAAAAATTTCATTTATTAATATTTCTTGTAAAATTATATCTTCGCTAACGGTTTTTAAATATATAATGATAGAATATCAAAAAATTAAATTAAATTTAAATTTACTTGATTATGATGATTTAATTTTTTTTACCTTGAATTTATTTAAGAAGACCGATATATCGCCTTGGGTTCTATTTAAGTTTGATCAGCAAATTAAGCATTTTTTGATAGATGAAGCTCAAGACACAAGTTTAGAGCAGTGGAATTTGTTGTACACCTTAATAACTGAAATATTTTCAACAAATTCCTTTAATAAAAATGACAAAACTATTTTTGTTGTAGGAGACGAGAAACAGTCTATTTTTAGTTTTCAAGGTGCTAATCCAGAAAACTTAGAAAATTTTAAAAATAAATTTGTAAATTTTTTAAAAGAAATAAATATTGATTTGGAAATAGGAAGTCTAAGCACTTCTTATAGAAGTTTAGGAATAATATTAAAATTTGTTGATCATATATTTGGTTATGGGAGTAATGCTCAAATAATTCCAAAAATGGACAAATGGAGTAACCATAATACATTTAGACTGGAAGATTCTGGTTTGATCGAGATGTGGCCACTTATTGAAAAGCATAGTAATCGAAGAAATGCCTGGGATTTACCGGTGAATCAACTTGAAATTATATCATCTGAATCTGAGTTAGCTCGTTTGATTTCAATTCAAATAAAAAATTGGTTAGTTGATGGAGAGATCTTAGTATCAGCCAATAGATTTATAAATGCTGGAGATATAATGATTCTAGTTCGTAAAAGAGGGATATTATTCGAAAAGATAATAAGTGAACTTAAAAGAAATAGTATACCAGTAGTATCATCAGAAAAAATCAAATTAAAAGACTATTTAGTTATCAAAGATTTAATAAAATTGATGCAGTTTGTACTATTACCAAATGATGATTTTATTTTAGCTAATGTTTTAAAAGGCCCATTATTTAACATAACGGAGGATGAGCTGTTTACATTATCAATTGATAGAGGACAAGAATCTTTATGGGACTCTCTTTTAAACTATTCTAAACAGGATAAAAAATATAATGAAATATATAATTCCTTAAGAAGTTTATTAGAAAAAAAATCTTTTTATAGCCCATTTAAATTCTTTTCTGAAATTTTAGATTCAGGAGGTAGAAAGAAATTTCTAACCTATTTGGGTAAAGAAAACAATGAAATCATAGATGAGTTTCTTAATCAAATTCTAGAATATGAAGAAAATAATATAATATCTTTTCAAGGATTTATTCATTGGTTTGAAAATTCATCAACTAGTTATCAAATTGACTTAGGGAGTATTAAAAACAAGGTAAGAGTTTTAACAGTTCATAGTTCTAAAGGCCTAGAGTCTCCAATTGTATTTCTTCCAGATACAACATCTGTTCCAGTAAATAAAAAAAATCCATACATTGTTAAAGAAAATAATTTTACTTTTATTATGTTTCCATCGGCATTGCCAGATAATAAAGAATCTAGATATTTTAGAATAAATTTATCTAATAAAGAAAAAGAATATCAAGAATATTTAAGATTATTTTACGTAGCAATGACAAGAGCAAGAGATAGAATTTATATATGCGGTTGCAAACAAACTAGGAATATAGACAAGGGAAGTTGGTATGACTTAGCGGAAGGTAATTTTGAGAAAATGTCAGGTTGGCAATATAGAGAGAGATTATTGGGTGATAAAACTTTAAAAGTTAAGTTTATAAAATAAATTTATTGGCCCAATTCAGATATAAAAATTATTATTTAAAAAATTTGTTGACCAAATTGAATAGGTTTTTTAATGTTATGTCATTTCATCATAAAGTTTGGATTTAACATGACTACAACTAAAATTACTGAATCATCATTTGAGCAAGATGTTATAAAATCAGAAAAACCAGTACTTGTTGATTACTGGGCAGAATGGTGTGGGCCTTGCAAGCAAATCGGTCCTGCTCTTGAGGAGATTTCGAATGAGATGAGTGAAAAGATAATTGTTTCAAAATTAAACATAGATGAGAATCCACAAGTTGCAAGTAAATATGGAGTAAAAGGTATTCCTACTCTTATGTTATTCAATAATGGAGAAATTATTTCTACAAAAGTGGGTGCCTTGCCAAAAAGTAAGATTGTTGAATGGATTGATTCGGTTATCTAAAATCATATCCATTTATTTTGAGTATTTCTCCTACCAAATAAAGTGAACCACAAGCAATTATCTTTGCTTTATTAATTGGAAAAATTTTGTTTGCAACATCAAGTGCAGCAAAAAAGTCATTTGCAGTTTCCGATCTTATTCTAAGTTGTTCTTCTGAAAAAGTTTTTAATTTTTTTGGGTCATGATAATTATTAGTATTTGGTATTGGGATACAAATAAGTAGGTCAATAATTTTCTTTAAAGGTTTGAGGTAGCTAATAAAGTCTTTATTTTCAAGCATACCTAAAATTAATACATTTTTTTCGGCAACTTCGTTATCTAGTGATCTAATTGATTTAGAAAGGCAAATACCTGCGCTTGCATTATGCCCCCCGTCTAACCATATCTTAAGATTTGTAATATTTTTCTCTGGCAAATTCACAAAAATTTTTTGTAAACGGCCAGGCCAATAAGCATTTTTAATTCCATTTTCTAAATCTTTTATAGTAATTTTAAAAATATTCTGAGCTAATGCGCAGGAAGCAGCTTGTGCAGCATTCGAGATTTGGTGAAAACCATGAAGACTTGGTTTTGGTAAAGGTACTAATTGTTCTTGAAAAATTAAATTTATCGATCCATCAACGTTTGAACTAAAATCCCAATCCTTGCCATAAGCAAAGAGAAAATTCTTTTTCTGAATTGCTATCTCTTTAAAAATTTCATCAACTTTTTGCTCTTGAGGTCCAATTAACACACGAGAATTATATTTAATTATTCCTGCTTTTTCGTACGCTATTTTATTTAAACTTTTTCCAAGAAACTCAGTATGATCAAGCGAGACAGGAGTTATAGCTGATAGCATCGGTTTTTCAATGACATTAGTAGTATCTAATCTTCCACCTAAGCCTACTTCTAAAAGTAATATATCACCCTTACTCCTAGAGAAAGCCAAGAATGCTGCTGCCGTAGTTATTTCAAAAAATGAAATAGGTTCATCTTTATTATAAAAATTGCACTCTTCAAAGATATCTATTAAAAAATCATCTTCTATGTAACCATTGGGAAGTCTTATTCTTTCATTAAAATTTATTAAATGTGGTGATGTATATGCTTGTACTTTATAGTTTGCACTTTCAAAAATACTATTTAGAAAAGCAACAGTAGATCCTTTCCCATTAGTCCCCGCAATATGTATGATTGGTGGCAATTTTTTTTCTGGATTACCTAATTTGTCTAACAATGTTCTAATTCTATCTAATGATAGGTCTATTGATTTAGGGTAAAGTTTAGAAAATTTTTTTAGGAAATACTCAATGGTCAAATTTTTTGCTACTCATTATAAATGATCAAAATTTTTATTATTTCTAGTAATTAGGGTAACAATTTTCCCTACGGTTTCTTTTAGTTCTCTTCTATCAATAACCATATCAAGCATACCATTTTCTAGTAGTTTTTCAGATTGTTGAAAGTTTGCGGGTAACTTTTCTCTAATTGTATTTTCTATAACTCTTGGTCCAGCAAATCCAATTAGAGCGCCAGGTTCCGCTATGGAGATATCGCCTAACATAGCATATGACGCTGTAACACCCCCAGTAGTTGGGTCAGTTAGAATTGAAATAAAAGGTAATTTTTTTTCTTTTAAAGAGTCAATTGCAATTATTGTTCTTGGAAGTTGCATAAGAGAGAGTATGCCTTCCTGCATCCTAGCTCCTCCTGCAGCTGCGATTATAATTAAGACACAGTTATTATTCACACAATATTTGGCAGCATCAATTATATTTTCACCTGTTCCCATACCTAAGGAACCACCCATAAACGCAAAGTTTTGTGAGGCAATTACAGTATTTATTCTATTTACTTTACCATGCGCAAGTATTATAGCCTCATCTGATCCTGTTTTAGCTTTGTTTTCTTTAAGCCTATCAGTATATTTTTTTGTATCTCTAAATTTTAGCGGGTCAGATATTACATTTCTTGTTTCAATTAACTCATATATTCCATTATCAAACAGGGAAATAAAGCGTTCTTTAGGTGAAATTTTATGATGTTGATTGCACTGATTACATACACCTAAATTAACTTTTAGGTCTCTATGAAATAACATTTCACCACACCCGGTACATTTAGTCCATAAGTTTTCAGGAACATCTTTTTTTCCAACTATAGCCCTTATCTTGGGTTTTACAAAATTTGTTAACCAATTCATATTAATTCAGTTTCTGACTTGTCTATGTATCTCATTTGAGAACGTTTTTATAAAATCATCTATTAATATTAATTTTTTTTTATACTCTTTATCTGAAGAATAAATTTCATTTATTTTTTCTACAATTATTGACCCAATAACAGTTGCCTCTGCACCTAGCAACATTTTCTCCGCTTGTTTAGGGGTTTTAATACCAAATCCAACTGCAACAGGAAGATTAGAGGATTTTCTTATTCTATTAATAGTATTATTAACAATTTGTATTTCTGCTTCTTTAGAACCTGTTATACCACTCACTGAAATACAATAAACAAAACCAGATGACTGACTTAATAACAAAGGCATTCTTTCATTTGTAGTAGTTGGTGCAACAAGCCTAATAAAATCAATACCATTTTTTCTAGCAGGAGTACAAAGTTCAATATCGTGTTCATAAGGTAGATCAACTATAATTAATCCATCAACGCCGCTTTGTTTGCAGGAAGACAAAAATCTCTCTATTCCAAAATTATATATTGGATTGAAATAACCCATTAATACTATAGGAGTTTTAGAATCTTCTTGTCTAAAGTTAGAAATCATTTCAAAGATTTTTTTTACTGTAATTCCTTCTTTTAGTGCTCTTAAACTTGAGGCTTGTATTATTTTTCCATCTGCCATTGGATCAGAAAAAGGAATTCCAATTTCAATTAAGTCTGCACCAGCTTTGGGTAGTAATTTAATAATATCTAGTGATATTTCTAAAGTTGGATCTCCAGCAGTAACAAAAGGAATAAAACCTTTCATATTATTTTTTTTAAGTTTTTGGAAAGTCTCAGATATTCTTGAGAACATTAAATTTTTTCCTTTATTTTTTCAGCTACAGTAAATATATCTTTATCACCTCTTCCGCACATATTCATAATTATTATATGTTCTTTATTTAAGGTAGGCGCTAGTTTAGATAAATATGCTAGAGCATGAGAAGGTTCAAGAGCAGGTATAATACCTTCGATCCTACTACACATTTGAAAAGCTTTTAGTGCTTCATTATCATTTATTGAAACATACTTTACTCTTCCTATATCATGTAGCCATGAATGTTCGGGACCAATTCCTGGATAGTCCAATCCAGCGGAAATTGAATGAGCATCTGATATTTGACCATCGTCATCTTGAATTAAATACGTTCTATTACCGTGAAGAATACCAGGCCTGCCTCCATTTAGAGATGATGCATGGAATTTAGTATTTAATCCTTTACCTCCTGCTTCTACACCGATAAGGCTTACACTTTCGTCATCTAAAAAGGGGTGGAAAAGGCCAATTGCATTACTTCCACCACCTACGCATGCAATTAGAGTGTCCGGTAGTTTATTTTCCATTTTCAAGATCTGTTCTTTTGTCTCTTTTCCAATTATAGATTGAAATTCCCTGACCATTTCAGGATAAGGATGGGGTCCAGCAGCTGTTCCAATTATATAAAACGTATCATCAACATTAGAAACCCAATCTCGAAGCGCTTCGTTCATGGCATCTTTAAGTGTACCTGTTCCTGAATAAACAGGTATAATTTTTGCCCCTAGAAGTTCCATTCTAAAAACATTAGATTTCTGTCTTTCTATATCAGTGTGTCCCATATAAATTATACAGTTCATTCCAAACCGTGCTGCAACGGTTGCTGTTGCAACGCCATGTTGACCGGCCCCTGTCTCAGCTATAATTCTTGTTTTACCCATTTCTTTTGCTAGGAGTATTTGTCCAATACAATTATTTATTTTATGTGCACCTGTATGGTTTAGTTCATCCCTTTTAAAATATATCTTTGCTCCATTGAAATGTTCTGTCATTCTTTCAGCAAAATAAAGAGGGCTTGGACGTCCCACAAAATGATCCAAAAAATAATTTAATTCGTGATTAAATTTTTTGCTTTTTTGTGCATTTATCCATGATTTATTTACATCAATTAATAAAGGCATGAGAGTCTCAGCTACAAACCTTCCTCCATAATGGCCAAAATTTCCATGTTCATCGGGAAAGTTTTTTAGTGAATTAGGTTTTTTAAGGTCATCCATTTTTAAACTCTCTAACTTTTTCTGTGAAGGTTTTCATCAATTGGAGGTCTTTTTTTCCTTTAAGAACTTCAACACCAGATGAGACATCACAATACTCTGCTTTTGTAATACTAAGTGCATTATTTATATTATTTATATCCAATCCTCCAGACAAAAACCATGGTTTTTCCCAATACTGTCCAATTAACAAATTCCAATCAAAAGTTTTGGCGTTTCCTCCAGGTGACTTACTGTTGATACCTGGTTTACTGTCAAATAATAGCATATCAGCAGCATCTTCATATTCTTTGGCCAATAAGATATCTCTTGTATTGTCTATGGGTATAGCTTTAATAATCGATAAATTTGTCTTTTTTTTGACTTGCCTTACTCTCTCCAATGTTTCATTGCCATGCAATTGAATCCCAAATAGAGGAATATTATTAATAATATTTTCTAAATCAGCATCGGATGGGTCAACAACAACGGCTATAAATTTTAATTCATTATGAAATTCATTAATAATTTTCCTTATTTTTACAGGCTTAATATATCTTATCGAAGGTTTATGAAACACTATACCTACAAAATCTATGCTTAAAGAAACAGCTAAATCAAACTCTCTTTTTTTTGTTAATCCACAGATCTTTATTTTTTTATGCATTGAGTTATTCTATCCCAAGCTTCTTCTTATTTCTTTAGCAGTTTTTAGTGGATCATTAGATTTAGTAATAGGTCTTCCAATTACAAGTATATTTGCACCTTCTGATTGAGCCTCAAATGGTGATAGCGTTCTCACTTGGTCGTCTTTGATAGATTGTTCTAATCGAATGCCTGGAGTGATAATAATAAAATCATTACCGCAACATTCTCTGATTAGTTTAATTTCTTTTGGAGAGCAAACTACTCCATCAAGGCCAGAGTTTTTTGCTAATAATGCTAAATTTACAACAATTTCATTAATACTTCCTCTAAAACCCATTAAATCTATACTTTTTTGATCAAGACTCGTAAGAAGCGTAACGCCAATAATTAGTGGCTTTTTTTCAAGAAAATTATCACTTACAGATTTTAAGGCTTTCTCCAACATTCTTGGCCCTCCTAGAGTATGGACATTAATTATTTTTGGTTGAAGTTTGCTAATTGATTTAATTGCTCCATAAACTGTATTTGGAATATCATGGAACTTTAAATCAATAAAAACTGGGATACCCAAGTCCCTAATTTTTTTCACACCATTAGGACCATTACTTGAAAAAAACTCTTTACCTATTTTTATACCATCAATAGCATTTATAAGATTTTTTGAAATATTAATTGCCTCTTCAAGGTTTGAGTTATCTAAACTTAAATATATTTCAGCTCTTTTGCTCATTAAATTAAATAATCCCAAAATAAATTACTTTTTATTTTTTTTAAGCCCTTTACTCAAGACTGTTAAAATTATCCCTGTAAAAAATCCAAAGAAAATACAGATTAAAACCAAAAGGTACAACGGTATAGTAATTTTCCATTGAAAAGGAGATAAGTTAATATTGACAGGTGAAAAATTAACTGCTGAAAACCATATAAACAATAGGACGATCGCGAATGAAAAAAGCAATCGAAGGAAAACCATTCTAGTATCTCTTAATTAGCTTTGTTCGTTTGTAGGATTATTTTCAGTCCTATTATTTAAAATAGGTTTATCTTTATTAAGACTAATACGTAGTTCTTTTCCTGTCTTAAAAACTGGTACAAATTTATGATCTACTTTAACTGACTCACCAGTCCTAGGATTTCTAGCAACTCTAGCTGGTCTCTCTTTAACCGAAAAAGCTCCAAAGCCTCTCAACTCAACTCTGTTTCCTTTAGATAGGGATTTAGTAATTTCATCAAAAATAGTCGAAACTATTCTTTCTATATCTCTATGAAAAAGATGAGGGTTCATTTCAGAAAGGCGAATAATTAATTCTGATTTAACCAAAATTCCTCCAAAACTTAATATAACAAAGTTATTTTTTTTTAGGTATCAGGGTGCCAAACTGACAAGAACCCGTCAAGGCTTACCTTTGATGAATTTAGAATTTTTTGGAAACTAGAAAAGAAAGAATAGCAGAATTGTTGGTTTTTTGAGATATTATCAATTTCTATAATTGGTAATTCTTTATTTAAACCTTTATAATTTGTTAGCCAATCTAGCGCTTCTTGTTCTCCACCAATTTCGTCAATTAGGTTTAAGGAAATAGCTTGTTTACCGGTATATATACCTCCTTTAGCGATTTCACTTATTTTATTATTAGAAATTTCTCTTTTCTCATTAATAACCCTCAGAAACCACTTTCTAACCTCATTAACCGAATTCTGAATAATCTGTTTGCCCTCATCTGATGTTTTTTCAGTTGGGGAAGGAATTGATTTGAACTCACCACTTTTATAAATCTCAGGTTTTACACCAACCTTTTCAAGTAATTTGGAAATATCAGCAGATCTAATTAAAGCTCCAACTGATCCAACCAAAGATGTTTCTAATGCAAATATTCTATCACCTCCAAGAGCAACAGCATAGGCTGCAGAGGTTCCAATAGTTCTTATTACCGAAACCACCGGAATACCAGATGATGATAATTTATTAAGTTTTCTATACATAAATTCACCTCCAATGGAAGTTCCTCCCGGAGAGTCAATAATTACTATGATTGCTTTAACTTTTTTATTATCCAATAGACTTTCAAGCTCACTTGCTAATTCTGGATTATCGTCTATGAATCCATTTACATTTAATTTAATTATATGGTCTTGAAATTGAGAAGGGTTTAGAAAAACACTTTTATCAAATAATATTAATGATAAAGTTAAAACAAAAAAAATTACAGCAAACAATCTCCAAAATTTTAATTGACGTTTAGATCGTTTATTAAAAGGTATGGTGTCTAATTCATTTACCATTTCAAATGTTGTTTATCTTAATTAAATTTTAGGACTTGTCCTCAGAATCGTTCTCATCTTCATTTTTTTTAAGAGCTGCACCAAGAATATCACCAAGACTAGCTCCACTATCAGATGAACCATATTGAACCATAGCTTCTTTTTCCTCAGCAACTTCAAGAGCCTTGATTGAAAGCCCAACCCTCCTTGTAGACGTATCTAATGAAATAATTTTTGCATCTAATTTATCACCTGTAGCAAATCTCTCTGGTCGTTGTTCAGCTTTATCTCTTGATAAATCCGATCTCCGAATAAATGTTGAAATCCCCGAGGGCAATGTCACGTCTATACCGCTATCTTTAACCCCAGCAATAGTGCATGTAATCGTATCCCCTTTGTTAAAGTTTTGTGTAAGAGACTCGAAAGGGTCTTCTGATAGTTGTTTAATACCGAGGCTTATTCTCTCTTTGTCCACGCTCACATCAAGCACTCGAGCTTTTACATTGTCTCCCTTTTTAAAATCTGAAGCTGCTTCTTCATCAGGTTTGTCCCATGAAATATCAGATAAATGAACAAGACCATCTACATCATTCTCAAATCCTATAAACAGGCCAAATTCCGTTATACTTTTAATCTGACCTTCTACCTCAGAACCTGCAGGGTGGTCATTTAAAAATATTTCCCATGGATTGGGCATTGTTTGTTTAAGTCCAAGACTAATTCGTCTTTTATTCATATCAATATCAAGAATAATTACTTCTACTTCTTGGCTCGTTGAAACTATTTTCCCTGGATGAACATTTTTCTTTGTCCAACTCATCTCGGAAACATGCACCAGACCCTCTACTCCATCTGCAATTTCTACAAAAGCTCCGTAATCAGTGATGTTTGTTACTCTACCTGACATTTTTTTATCTATGGGAAATCTCTCTTCAATTCCTGTCCAAGGGTCTGAGTCGAGTTGTTTAATGCCAAGTGAAATTCTTTGTGTTTCTGAATTAAGTTTAATGACTTGAACTTTAACATTTTCACCTATAACTAATATCTCGGACGGATGTGAAATTCTTTTCCAGGCCATATCTGTGACGTGAAGCAGTCCATCGATCCCACCAAGGTCTACAAAAGCTCCATAATCAGTTATATTCTTGACTACCCCCTCAAGGACCTGGCCCTCTGCAAGATTTGCTAATAGTTCATTTCTTGCTTCTGCTCTAGTTTCTTCCAGGACAGCTCTTCTAGACACGACAATGTTACCTCTTCTTCTATCCATTTTAAGAATTTGAAAATCTTGTCTTTGCCCCATCAATGAACCGGGATCTCTAACTGGTCTGACATCCACCTGGCTTCCAGGTAAGAATGCAACCGCACCAGATAAGTCAACTGTAAAACCTCCCTTAACTCTTCCAAATAGTTGACCATTGACTCTTTCTCCCTTGCTGAAAGCAACCTCAAGTTTTTCCCATGCTTCTTCTCTTCTTGCTTTTTCTCTACTTAAGACCGCTTCTCCATCTTTATTTTCTATTCTATCGAGGTATACCTCAACACTATCACCAATACTAATATCTGCATCTTCACCGGGGGATGAGAATTCCTTTAGTGAAATTCTTCCTTCTGCTTTAAGTCCTACATCAACAACGACTTGATCATTTTCAAGGGCCACAATTTTCCCTTTGACAACGCTTCCTTCAAGGTTAGCTTGTGTAGCTAGTGATTCTTCCAACATAGAAATAAAATCTTCTTCATTTTCTTTAGAAGCCTGAGATTCTGTGTTGATTGTGTCTGACATTATTTAATTTCCCTTCTTATTAACAAATAAATTTTGCTAATTAACTATTAATATTTTTTGATCTAGCATTTATTCTTATTCAATTTTTTAATCTATATAACATTTATTATTATTTTTAGCACTATGTTCCTCAATTATTCCACATACTACTGAACAGCACTGTTCAATATCTAATTTTGACGTATTAAGCAAGTGTGCGTTTTCAGCTGGTCTAAGAGGAGATGTAGTTCTATTGTAATCCCTGTTATCTCTTTCAATCAATTGATTTTTAACATCTTCTAACTCTATGTTATCATTGATTTTTTTTAAATCTTTATACCTTCGATCAGCTCTAATTTCAATATCTGCATCAATAAATATTTTGATTTGAGCGTTTGGGAAAACTACTGTACCAATATCACGACCTTCAATAATAATTCCTTTTCCAAATGGTGGCCTTGCTCCTAAGGATCTTTGAAAGTCCAATAATGCCTCTCTAACTCGCGGATTTTCTGATATTTTTGAAGCTAAAATTGCTATATCATCTCTTTTTAGCTCCGGACTATCTAAATTTTTAAGGCTTAATGATTTAGCGAATGAGATAATAGCAGGAAAGTCATTATGTTCAACTCCCTTTTGATTTACCATTAATGCTAGAGCTCTATATATACTTCCTGAATTTAAATGGAACATGTTCAGCTTTTTTGAAACTAGTTTAGAGATTGTTCCTTTTCCAGATGCTCCAGGACCGTCAATTGCTATAATTAAATTATTTTTCAGAAACCCGCCCTCCAACAGAATTAATAATATCAATAAATCCCGGGAAACTTGTTTCTATCATGCTAGAGTCATCTATATGTACTGGTCCTTTTGATACCAATCCTCCGATTATTGCAGACATAGCTATTCTGTGGTCTTGAAATGTTTTGATTGTGCAATTCCCTTCTATAATTTGTTTTTTGTTTTCAATCAAAAGTTGGTCTTCAGACTCTTTAACACTAACATTAAATTGCATTAACATTTCAACAATAGATTTTAACCTATTACTTTCTTTATATCTAAGTTCATCAAGGCCTCTTAATATAGTTTTCCCTTTTGCCATACATGCTGCTATGCTTAATATTGGATACTCATCAATCATTTTGGGGGAAATCTCACTAGGGACCTCAACTCCTTTTAAGTCTGATGAATAGACCCTAATGTCTGCAACAGGTTCATTATTTCTTATGGACTTGTTAAGTAACTCAAGCTTTGCTCCCATTTCTTGAAGAATTTCTATGAGGCCGATTCTATAAGGGTTAATACCAATATTTTTCAAATACAGATTTGAGTCTGGTACTATTAGAGCAGCAACAATAAAAAAAGATGCTGATGAAAAATCTCCCGGTACCTCAATATTGGAAGCAGAAAGTTCATTTTGACCTTTAATACGAATCATTTTTTTAGAGGAGTTTTCTATATTTACTGATATCTTTGCTCCAAAACATTCAAGCATCCTCTCAGTATGATCTCTGCTAGGTATAACTTCCTCAATACATGTTTCTCCTGGAGCCTGGAGGCCTGCTAACAAAATTGAAGATTTAACCTGAGCACTTGGAAGGGATAATTTATAATTTATTGGGAGAGGGTCATTGGTGCCGAAAATTGTTAGAGGAAGCTTATCGTTATTATTTGAAATTATTTTTGCACCAATTTTTTCCGAGGGATCAATGACCCTTTTCATCGGCCTTTTCCTTAACGAATCATCACCAGTTAATGTAGCTATCATTTTATGACTAGAAATTAAGCCAATTAATAATCTTGCAGATGTGCCAGAGTTTCCCAAATCTAAAACATCATCTGGCTCCAAGAGGCCTCCTGAACCTACGCCGTACACTATAAATATATCTTTTTCTTCTTTAATAATTACACCCATCTTTTCTAATGCATTTTTACTACTAATTATATCTTTTCCTTTTAATATCCCTTTAATAGTCGTTTTTCCTATAGCTAATGAAGAAATAATCAATGATCTATGGGATATAGACTTATCTCCAGGGATATTTATTGACCCATTTATGGATGTTGATTGAGAAGATATGATATTTTTCATAATTTTTCGCTAAATTAATACTTACTATATAGACCTTTTTTGTTTATTAAGTCACTTTATGAAGTTATTTTTTATAACACTAATTAACAATTTTATAATAACATAAATTTTTAATATTAACATTGGAGTATGAAGATTTGCCAGAAGCTGATTGGGGTTTAAAGCACACGTGCCAGGAGTGCAGCGCTAAATACTACGATATGGGAAGATCGCCTATAACATGTCCTTTATGTGGGGCTTTATTAGTTGAAAAAACAGTTTTAGCTAGAAGTGGTCCAGTGCCGAATAATGATACACCACCAAGTCCTGAGGTTAAAGAGGACCCACTGGAAGATGAGAGTTTAGAATCGGAAGAAGCAGATGAAATTCTTCCGGACGACGAGGTCCTTCCTGATCTTGAAGATGAAAATGATGATGTGGATCCGGAGGAGGAAATTACAAGTGTTTTAGATGATACTAAGACTGAACAATAAAAATGATTATCTTTACCCATGTGTGTATTTTATTTTTATAAATAGTATTTTTTAATAGGGGCCGTAGCTCAGTTGGGAGAGCGCTTGAATGGCATTCAAGAGGTCGGGGGTTCGATTCCCCCTGGCTCCACCAAGAAAATTTTAGGGTTTTTTTTGAAATTTAAATTATCGGATAAGAATTTTTGGTTAATTCATGTTTTCAATGGGTTTATATTAACTCTACCTATTCTTTTAGTCTATGTTGCTATGGGTTTAAGTTTTGGTTTTTTGGCTATAGATAATGGGATTAGCCCACTAAACGCTATACTGATGTCACTTCTAATCTATGCTGGCACAGTTCAACTTGTAGGCATTCAACTTATTGCAATAGAAGCATCAATTTTTTCTATCTTATTGACTACTTTTATTATTAATTCAAGATTTTTTGTAATGTCTTCTTCTATAGGTAGGTTTTTAAATAAATTCAAATTATATCAAAGATTTCTCTACGCATGTCAATTAACAGATGCAACCTTTGCTATTCATACAGTTAGGTTTTCACAATTTAACCCTCCAAAATTAGAATTATTTACAACGAATATATTTGGTCATGTTGTTTGGGTTATAAGCACAACAGTTGGTGTTTATTTGGGAGGAAGAGATTATAATTTTGATAGTCTAGGTATTGACTTTGCAATGCCTGCAATGTTCATAGGTTTATTGCTACCTTTAGTTTTGACAAAAATACATTTATTAATTTGTGTTATTGCTGGTACACTAACAGTAATTTTATATCTTATTGGTTTTTCTTATTGGACTACACTGACTTCAACTGTAATTACAATTTTAATAGGATTATATATATTTAAATGGAACAAAACTTAATATTATATACAATTTTTGGAATGAGTTTAATTACTTTATTGATTAAAGTTATTCCTGCTATTCTTGTCTCAAATTACAAAATACCAGATTATATAAATAAAATTTTGGAATTCGTTCCACTAGCTGTTCTTTCTTCAATGGTTATTCAATTTATAATTATTGACGATGGAGAATTAAATTTGAGCTTTACAAATGAATTTTTATGGGCAAGTGTTCCAACTTTAATTATAGCTATAGTTTTTAAAAGTCTTTTTGCAACAATTTTTGTTGGTCTCTTATCAATTATATTCATTCGTTATTTTGGTATATTTTAATACTAATGTTTCTTAATAATTGAAAATTAATAAAAACTACTATATCTAAATAAAAGTATTAGTTTAGCAATGAGTAAAAAGACATGATTTCAGATTTTATTATTGATAAGACTGCCTTTGTACATGAAACATCAAATATTTATGGAAAAGTTAAAGTAGGTCGTTGTTCTTCAATTTGGCCTAATGTTGTTATACGCTCCGAAATGCATGAGGTCATTATAGGGAATCATACAAATATTCAAGACTTTAGTATGATTCATGTTGGATCTTCAACAGGAACATACATTGGGGACTATTGTTCAATTACGCACCATTGTACAATTCACGGATGTGTAATTGAAGATAATTGTTTGATAGGAATTAATTCGACAATTATGGATGGAGCGAGAATAGGAAAAAATTCTATAGTTGCTGGGGGAGCATTTGTAAAAGAAGGCATGCAAATACCTGAAAATTCTATAGTAATGGGTGTTCCTGCGTCTGTAAAAAAAAATAAAAATAATTTTGTACAAAATAGATTTAACGCATTTATGTATGAAATAAATGGACAAGCTTATCTAAGAGGAGAGTACCGAGCGTGGGAGGGTCAAATTTTTCAAGAAAAAGCTAAGAGGCAAATGAAGATAATTATTGAAGAGTTTGAGAAAATAAATAATATTTGAATTTTTTATAATATAAAATATGGCAAATAAAGAAAAAAAAAGTGATTGGTTTGTCGAGGAATTACATGACAATTATAAGCTTATGGTTTCTGTATCATCATTAATATATCAAAGCAAAACTAATTATCAAAATGTAAAAATATTTCAAAATGAATCTCTTGGTAAGGTTTTAGTTTTAGATGAAGTTATTCAACTTACTGAAGCCGATGAAGTTAATTACCATGAAATGATGGTGCACGTACCTCTTTTTTCAGTCAATATACCTAAAAAAATATTAATTATTGGTGGTGCAGATGGGGGAATTCTGCGAGAGGTTCTAAAGCATCCAGTTGATACAGTAACTCTAGTAGACATAGATGGCGAAGTTATAAATATATGTAAAAAATATTTACCATCTATAAGTAAGAATTCCTTTAATGACTCTAGGGTAAAAGTTATTATTGAGGATGGAGTAAATTTTATTTCCAAATCCTCTGAAAAATTTAACGTAATAATCGTCGACTCTACTGATCCGTTTGGTCCAGGTGAAGTATTATTCAGTAATGATTTTTATAATAAAATATCAAACAGTTTAGCTGCAGAAGGTATTGCTATTTTTCAAGGTGGTGTTCCTTTTCTACAAGAAAAGCAATTTAAAAAAATGAATAACAATTTAAAAGAAGCCTTTTCATTGCACGGTTTTTATTTTGTAACTGTTCCTACTTACTCTGGAGGATCCATGGCGATCGGTTGGGGAAGTAATTATCTTGATTTAAATGATTTAGATAATAGCATAATTGAAAATAAAATAATAAAATCTTCTCTAGATCTGAAATATTATAATTTATCCATGCATACTAGTAGTTTTGGAATTTCGGAAAATTTAAGAAAAATCACGCAGCGTAAGAAGTAAGTGAGTCTGTAAGCACCGAGAATAAAGCATCATTGCCAACTGAACCCCTGATTTTATCACATAGATTTTTATCTCTTAGCATCCTTGAAATTTTTGCTAATGTTTTGAGATTTTCTGCATTAGCATCTTCTGGCGCTAATAATAAAAAAATTAAGTCCACAGGCTTTTCATCTACCGCTTCAAATTCAATTGGATCAATAAGTCTTGCAAAAAAACCAATAGAATTTTTTAATTCAGAAATTTTTCCATGTGGTATAGCTACTCCTTGACCTATTCCAGTTGTTCCTAGTTTCTCTCTATCAAGCAGAGTTCTTAGTATTACACGGTCCTTTATTCCAACTATTTGTGATGCTTTTTGCGAGAGCTCTTGAAAGAGATGTTTTTTTCCTGAAACTTTTAGATCAGACACGATTGTTTCTAAAGAAAGAATTTTATGTATTTCCATCACAAATTTACACTATCTATATGTATAAGCTAAGTTATAAAAAAATAAATACTATTATTAAACAAGGTGCGGAAGATATGCGGGTTGATTTGGTCTTGTCAACCTAGATTAACTTAATTTGATAAAAAAAAAAAATTAACTATAATCTATTGAAAAATAAGTAATATTTTTTTACCTTATGTAGGGTTTTTTTTGCCTTCTTCTAATGACTGAAGATGGGATCCTCAATGACTCTCTATATTTAGCTATAGTTCTTCTGGCTATATCAATATCTTCTTTTATCAATATTTCTACAATTTTATCATCTGAAAGAATATCATCAGGTTCTTCGTTATCTATTAATTCTTTAATTCTTACTTTAACAGTTTCTGAAGATAAACTACTATCGCCATGAGAAGTAGTTATAGAGGTAGTAAAAAAATATTTCATTTGAAATACACCTCGAGGCGATTCAATATATTTGTTGGAAGTTACTCTACTAACTGTACTTTCATGCATTTCAATTTTTTCTGCAATATCCTTTAATGTTAGAGGTTTTAGATATTTAATCCCATTGGAAAAAAATTCATTTTGTTGCTTAACAATTTCTGTGGCAACTTTTAAAATTGTTTGTGCTCTCTGCTCTAAAGATTTTACTAGCCAGTTGGCAGAATTAAGCTGTTCATTAATGTAAATTCTATCAATATCGGATGAATTTTTGTTGTTTACTAATGATGAGTATTTTCTATTAACTAATACTTTAGGAAGAGTATCAGTATTTAATTCAACTGACCAATTAAAGTCATTACTTTTTTTTATAAAAACATCTGGAACAACAGTCTGAGCAACGTCAGTATTATAAAGATCACCAGGTTTAGGATTTAATGACTTTATTTCTTCAACCATTTCAATAAGTTCTTCCAATGAAACTCCGCATTTTTGGAGAAGAGCTTTTTCATCATGTTTAGCTAGAAGGTCTAAGTTCTCAATTAACCTCTCAATTATTGGATCAAATCTATTTTTTTCTTTTAATTGTAAAGTTAGACACTCCGATAAGTCTCTAGCGAAAACACCAACAGGGTCAAATTTTTTTAACTTTTCGAGTACTTCAAAAGTTTTACTTTCATCACATCCAATTATTTCTGAAACAGTGGAGATGTCAGATTTAAAATAACCAGCAGAATCTAACATATGAATTATGTTATAGCCAATTAATCTCTCACCAGGATCTGATATATCTGCATTGAGCTGTTCAAGCAGATGATCAGTAAGATTTATCTTGTCTTCAATCACTTGTTCTAAAGAGTCACTATAATCAATGTGGTTCACTTTACTTGATTGGGTGCCCCATGAACTAGACTGTTCATAACTTGAGCTATTACTATTTACTCCGTTTTCTTCAAGGTATTCATTATAGTTTATATCTAGAGGCTCATCATTGCTATCAGGCAAATCATCTTTTGACGCTAGCGTGGCAGTGTCCATTTTTTCAGAGATAATATTATTTTGAACTTCTTCTATTTTACCATCACCCCTTTCAGGTTTAGAAGGATCAGCAAGCTCTAATAAAGGGTTTCGCTCTATCTCTTGTCCAACAAATTCATTTATTTCGATATTTGTAAGTTGTAATAGTTTAATCGCTTGTTGTAATTGAGGAGTCATAACAAGTGACTGAGTTTGTTTTATTTCTTGTCGTTGACTTATTGTCATTGAATATACCTCAATTACTTAATCTAAATCTATCGCCAAGATAAACTCTGCGAACATCTTCGTGCGAAACAATATCTTCAGGTTTTCCTTGCATAAGAATTTTTCCATTATGGAGAATGTATGCCCTATCAACCACTTCGAGGGTCTCTTTGACATTATGATCTGTTATTAAGACACCTATTCCTCTATCTTTTAATTTGACTACAAGTTCACGTATTTCACTCAGAGCAATTGGGTCTATACCTGCTAAAGGTTCATCTAACAGCATAAAAGAGGGACGAGTTGCGAGGGCACGTGCGATTTCAACGCGTCTTCTTTCTCCTCCAGATAGCATGAGTGAGAGAGTCCTTCTTAAGTGACTGATTGAAAACTCAGCTAATAAGGCTTCAAGCATCTCTTCACGTTTATGACTTTCCGTTTCATTAATTTCTAAGCCAGCTTTTAAATTATCTTCAACAGTCATTCCCCTAAATATTGATGCTTCTTGAGGCAAGTAACCAATTCCCGCTCTTGCTCTTCTATACATAGGTAAAGTAGTGATTTCGTGGCCATCTAAGTAGATGGATCCGTAATCAGAAAATATTAGACCTGTAATTATACTAAAAAATGTAGTTTTTCCTGCACCATTAGGACCAAGAAGACCAACGACCTCACCTCTTTGGAGATGTAGGCTTACTTCCCTCAAAATTGGTCTGCCCTTATAATTAATGCCAACTTTTCTAGCAAAAAGACCTTCATTCTTTGCTACAAGTTTAGGGGCACTTTCCGTTTTAATTTTTTTGTCTTCATTCATATTGAATATTATAGTGTCTTGAAATTGTTAACACAAAGTCAACAAGTCTATTTTCTTTTATTTGGGACAAAAAGTCCCTTAACTCTGCCATCTTTAGTGGTTTCACTTAAAGGTTTTGTCTCACCAATCATTGTATTTTTACCGGTTTTGAGGTCTATTTTGAGCTTAGTACCTCTTAAAATATTTTTCCCTTGAGTTAGTTTTACAGACCCTGTGAGAGAAATAAGGCCTTGATCAACATTATACTCACCCTTATTACTTTCTGCAGTTTCTGTATTGGTAGAAAAAAAAACATTTCCTTCAGCAAAGATTTTTGAAACAGACTGACTATCATCTTTTTTTGAAGACGAATAGTGAACTTTTAGTATATCAGCTTTTAACAATATCTCTCCTTGTTTAGCATCAACACTGCCTTTAAAAATAGCAATCCTCTCATTTTGTAATACTTCTAGAGTGTTAGCGGTTATTTCGATAGGTAGGTTTTTATCATATTTAGATGCGCCATGTGAGTAGCTATAAAATAATGTAAAAAAATTAATAAGGGTAATATAAATAATTAATCTATTTTTAATCATGGTAAGTGTTTCGGGTTAAAAATTAATTTTACATCTGAGAAGTATAGGTTATTTTTTTTATTATTAAAATTAAATGAATTTGCCACTAAATTACCATAGGCTGACTGCATATTTATATGGCTGTTACTTGTAATAATACTATTTGATAAATCTATTTTTACAAGATTTGTAAAAACTTCAAAACGGTTGTCTGCATATATATAGACTGAATCACCAAGTAATAGTTCATTTTGACTCCTGTTAAGAACTCCACCAGGTGCCTTCAAAGTTATCCAAGTACCGTCATCTAAAGTAAGGTCAGCTTGAAGAGTTTGTAGGGCAATTTCTCTGGGGTTTCCATTTATAGGTTCAGCATAATCTGCTGTTATTATATAAGTTTGATCATTTTTATCTTTTCCAATAAATCGACCATTTGTAAGACCCTCATTAATATTTTTTATTTGTTTAGGGTTACTTAATGAAATCGTAATTTTATTATCACTAGGTGAACTAAATGACCAAGCAACAATGAGGAATACTAATGCTGAAGCTGTAGCCAAGAATACTAACTTAATAAGGCTCACAAAACGAGTATATCTATAGCTAATAAAAGAACTTTTTTCATTATTCTTTACTAATAATTCGAACCCTTGTTTTTCTGATTTTCCTTCCATTAGTTTAGGCCAGCCCTTATGCAGTCATGTAACCTAAGTAAACCTATTACCTTATTATTTTCAACAACAAATAGACTAGTTATTGACCCCACCATTTTTTTTATAGCATCAATGGCATATGCAGTAGGATCAATAGTCTTTGGTGATTTTGACATAATATCAATTGCCTTCCTCTCAAGTAGATCTTTATCTATATGTCTTCTTAAGTCACCATCTGTGATTGATCCTACAAGATTTAATTTTTCGTCTACTACACAGGCACACCCAAAATTTTTGGATGACATAGCTAAAAGAACCTCCGACATTAGAGAGCTAGTATTTACAATGGGCACACTTTCTTTTGTATGCATCAGATCACTTACTTTAAGTAGAGACATACCAAGTCTACCTCCAGGATGAAATTTTTGAAAATCATCTGAGGAAAAGTTTTTTGCTTCGAGTAAGGCTATTGCGATTGCATCACCAAGGGATAACATCATTGTGCTTGATGTAGTTGGAGCCAAAGCTAAATTTCCAGCCTCAGGTATTTTAGGAATTTTTAAAAAATGTGTAGATGACTTAACTAAAGTAGATTTTGAATTTGCGCAAATAGCTATAATTGGTATTGAAAGATTTTTTGCTACTGAAAGAATATCATTTATTTCATAGCTCTCTCCAGATTTTGAAAAAATAATTAAACAGTCTATATCTGTTAAAATACCTAAATCGCCATGACTTGCCTCTGTTGGATGAAGGAAATGTGAAGGTGAACCCGTTGAAGATAGAGTTGAGGAAATTTTTTTTGCTATATGACCTGATTTTCCTACCCCAGAAAAAATGAACCTTCCGTTTATAGATTTTAAACAATTAATTACTTCTATAAATTCATTTCCTAAATTAGATGCAAGTTCCACTATACCTTTGGATTCATCAATAAGTACTTTTTTACCTATTTCTAAATAATCCAATTTCAAAACTTGATTTTTATTTTTCATTATATGTAATTTTCTTAATTATTCACTGGTTTAGTATAAGGAAAAAATAAATTAATACATTTACTAATGAGAAAAAATATCTTCATTAGACCATCCGTTTAGATCTAATAAAACTCTTGCTTCTAGCGCTTCAAAACATTTAGATGCAATTTTGGCTCTTTTCTCTCTTTCAAGCATAAAATTAAGT